>NZ_JBFRPK010000023.1:91154-101470 GCF_041471965.1 Vibrio sp. 10N.261.51.A3 | reverse complement strand
AAAGATCAACACGCCCTAGTAATCTTCTAGATAACCATCGATGAAATCTTCTTCTTCAAGGTCGACCTCTTCAGGTTCAATCTCGGCTTTGAAATCACGACGTTGAATGTAAACATCACGCGTTAATGCATATGGATCAGGAGAGCTATCCAACAGCGCTTCTTGTGATACTAACTGAGCACGTGTTTCCATGCCTTCAAATGCCCACTTGCCTAAGCTAGCCCAGAAATTCAAGAACGACAGAGGCACATACATACCATCGACGGTTTCAGTCACTTCTCGAGTTGTTAGTGGACCATAACCCGGCACCATGAAGTACGGACCATTTCCTACCCCGTAATGACCAATCGCATCAGAGAACGACTTATCATCGTACTTGGTGATCCCAGCTTCGCTAGCAATATCGATTAAGCCTAACAAACCAATCGTTGAGTTAATCCAAAAACGATTGAAATGGTCGAGTGCTTTTTCACCATTGCCCATAATAAGGTTATTCACCATGCTTGATGGTTCGTCTAAGTTGGCTAGGAAATTGGAGATACCAGAACGCACTGGCACAGGGGTGTAGTCAACATAAGCGAGGGAAACAGGGCGAACTAAGTAAGGATCTAGATATTCGTAGTTGATATCCCACATCGCTCGGTTGAAACCTTCAAAAGGATCATTGGAGTGGGACTCTTCGACGTATTCAGAGGTTTCGAGGTTATCATCGTCAACACTTTCGTCCGGCGCGCTTGAACACCCAACCGTTAAGCTTGCGATAAAAAGTAAACTCGAGAGTCTTAAAACACTGACAGACATATCACCTTTTCCATAAGGAATTCAAATAATAAAAAAGGCCAGCAATCGCTGGCCTCAATTGTTTGGCTAAGTCTATACCGTTTATCTGCAAATCGGAATAGATAACACCTATGTAAAGTGATGATTAATATTGCTTATTGATATCAATGGTAACTGGAGCGCCCAATTCAACCACTTCACTTTCACCGTACCAATCACCTTCGCGAGTTGAAACGTTGCCGTCTGTATCAAGCCTAGCTCTAACCATCAGTGTTTCAAGGCTAGACAGCTCTTGCCCTTCCAGCATGCTGTTGCCGTCATCTAGCACAACCGTACGAGGGAAAGTCCCTAGTGGGTAGCGTGCCGCTGCGATAGGCATTGGAGAACCATCAGCTCTGTGTACTGACACAATTAACACTGAGTTAGGGTCAGCATTCACGTCTGCAGATAGATCGAGCGTTACAGCAACAGTCTTACCTTGGTCGACACCCATAGTGTCGCCCATTTTCTTCTGAGCACTTTCAATACTGCGCGAAAGCATTTCATAGCGACTGTCTTGTGGACCAATCATCTGTTGCATGATGCTCCAGTACTTCACAGCACCCGGGTAGTCTTGACGCTCAAACGCATCAAACGCAAGCAGTGAGAACACACGAAGGTCAACGTAATCGTTTTGAATCAAACGGCTCAAAATCAAACGAGCTTGGTTTTGATCAGCTTCATCGGGAGAAAGCATCAGTGCTTGTGCGAAACCTAACTGAACATCTTCATTCTTAGGTTCAAGCTTGTAAGCTCGTTCCATAGAATCTTTTGCTGTTTCAGCGTCGCGGTTAGCCAGTGCAATACGACCGAGTAGCAACCAACCTGTTGAATCTTTTGGTTGGTAATGCAGACGAGTACGAAGCGCTAGAGTCAAATCTTCCAACTCATCATCCGTTAGTGCACCACCTTCCGATGACATTAGCTTTTTAGACAATTCAGGAAGGTTCGAGCTCACTTCTTGCCAGTGTTGAACTTTGTCCAACGCACCGAACTTAAAGTACATACCATAAGTCACAACGACGACAAGGATGATCGACGGTACAACCACACCAAGCGTAGAGATTTGAGTCTTCTTCATCTCTTCTTGTGCAGGAACATCATCAAGCAGAGACTGTTTCAAATCATCGATCAGTTCTTGTTGGTTATCAACAAGACCTTCCTCTGCTTCTACTTCTAACTCGACAAGACGGTCTTTATAGAATGCTTTGTTCAACTCGTCGCGAAGCATTTCGTCATTGTTTGCCTTCTTGTTAATGAAAGGCAGAACAATTAAGAAAATTGCCGCTAGCGAAAGGATAATGGTAGAAATCCAAAATAGAGTCATTACTTCTTATCTCCGTCGTTCTCTTCATCGAGTAACGCTTTTAAGCGAGCTTCTTTGTCTGCATCCCAGTCTTTATCTGACTCTACTGCCGCTTTCGATTTTGACTTTCTGCTTCGCAAAATGATCAAGCCAAATCCAAACACAACCACCGCAAACGGACCAATCCAAAGGATCGATGTTGCTAGTGTCAGTGGTGGATTGTAAGTCACAAAGTTACCGTAGCGAGCAATCATGTAATCAATGATATCTTGCTTCGACTTACCGTCTTTTGTCATCTCGTACACTTTTTGACGTAAGTCGACCGCTAACTCAGCGTTCGAATCACCAATCGTGTTGTTCTGACATTTAGGGCAGCGTAGCGTATTACTCAACTCTTTGAACTGCTGCTCTTGATCTACGGTATCAAATTCATGAAATTCGATAGGTGCAGCAGAAACCGTCGCTGAGATTGCGAACGTAGCAAATAGAGTAATCAATGCCTTTCTAATCATTTCGATTCCTCCAACAACTCTTGATACATCGGCTCAAGCGTCGATGCCCAGTTGGTCGGGTTCACATCACCAACATGGCGGTAACGAACCACACCGTTAGCATCAATTAGGAAAGTTTCAGGTGCGCCATACACGCCGAGGTCAAGACCTAGCATGCCATTACCATCAAACAGGCTGATTAGGTACGGGTTACCCAGCTCTTTTAACCAACCAACCGCTTTATTGCGATCATCTTTGTAATTAAGACCAATGATCTTAACCCCTTGACCAGCAAGTTTGTTCAGGTAAGAGTGCTCTGCATAACAAGTAGGGCACCAAGTCGCCCATACGTTAAGAAGCAACGGCTCACCTTTAAAGATAGCTTGATCATGCAGCTTACCTGGTTGCTCTAAATCTTCTAGGTCAAACTCAGGCACAGGCTTACCAATCAATACGGATTCAAGCTTAGTTGGGTCATCACCCGACTGGTTGCGCATTAATTGCGTTGCAAAGATTCCAGCTAGAACCATGAACGCAATCAATGGAATGAATAAAATCTTCTTGTTCATTCGGATTAAGCCTCCTGCTCTTCAGCCGACTTTTTGGTTGGCTTACGGAAACGGTAACGACGGTCACTGATAGCAATAGCGCCACCAATCGACATGATCAAAGAGCCTGCCCAGATCCAACGTACAAATGGTTTGTAGTAGATACGTACAGCCCAAGATTTGTTGTCGTCTAAACGTTCACCCATCGCGATGTAAAGATCGCGCGTTACACCACGGTCAATCGCTGCTTCCGTCATCATAGACTTAGCGGTGGTGTAGAAACGTTTTTCAGCGTGAAGCGTGTTGATGTATTTGCCTTCTTTAGTAATTTCAAAGTCAGCAATGTAACCATCGTAGTTAGGACCATCTTTGTCACGAACCCCTGTAAACAGGAAGCTGTATTCTTCAAGCTGGTAGCTTTCACCAGGTGCCAGACGAACATCGCGTTCGATGCTGTAGTTTTGCACCATCGCGATACCAATCACTGTCACAGCTAAACCGATGTGACCACACACCATCGCCCAGTGACTACGAGGCAACTTAGTTAGACCTTTCATAAACGTATGACGGTGAGTCGCACGTTCATGCAGCTCAAAGCCGTGCATGAAGATGATCCAGAATGCCATTACCCAGCCAGCAAACGCAGTACCACTGAAGCGGTCAGCCAATAGAGCAACCATTAGCGCACTCAAGCCCAGTGAGAATGCACCTGAAATCAGCATTGGTTTAACAAGCTTAGACAGGTTGTCACGTTTCCAGCGGATCAGAGGACCGATACCAAGCAAGAACGAGAACGGAATCATTAACCAAAAGAACAGCATGTCAAAGAATGGAGCACCGATAGATACCGATCCCAAGCCTAACTGTTTGTGAACTAGTGGTAATAACGTACCTACTAACACAACCACTAGGGCTGCAATCAATAAGATGTTGTTACCAAGCAGTGCGTTTTCACGAGAAACCAGATCGAAGTTACCACGAACACGAACCGATGCGCCTTTAACAGCAAACAACAGCAGTGAACCACCGATAACGAAGACTAGGAAACCTAGGATAAACATACCGCGAGCAGGATCCGACGCAAACGCGTGAACCGATACCAAGATGCCTGAACGAACTAAGAATGTACCTAGTAAGCTTAGCGAGAATGCAGAGATAGCCAGCAATACTGTCCAAGCTTTAAATGTGCCACGCTTTTCTGTTACCGCTAGTGAGTGCATCAGCGCAGTACCAGCCAACCAAGGCATGAATGAAGCGTTTTCTACTGGATCCCAGAACCACCAGCCACCCCAGCCAAGTTCGTAGTAAGCCCACCAAGAGCCTAGTGCGATACCTACTGTTAGGAATAACCAAGCTGCGATTGTCCAAGGACGAGACCAACGAGCCCATGCCGTATCTAAACGACCACTCATTAGAGAAGCGATGGCGAAAGAGAACGCTACCGAGAAACCTACATAACCCATGTAAAGCATTGGCGGGTGAATAATCAAACCCGGGTCTTGCAGTAGTGGGTTCAAGTCGCGGCCATCTACAGGGAAGAAAGGCAATGTACGTAGGAACGGGTTAGACGTTACGATAATGAACAGCAAGAAGCCGACAGTAATCAAACCCATGATAGCCAGTACGCGAGCCACAGACTCTTGAGGCATACCACGGCTAAACGTCGCTACTGCAACTGTCCAACCCGCTTGGATAAGAACCCAAAGCAGTAATGAACCTTCGTGAGCGCCCCAAACCGCCGTAATTCGGTAGTACCAAGGCAGTTGGCTATTCGAGTTACTTGCTACGTATTGAATCGTAAAATCATTGGTGTAGAACGCGTAACACAAGATAAAGAACGAAATCGCTAAGAATCCGAACATACCCCACGACAACGGTCGTGCGCTGTTCATCAATAATGTGTTATTTCGAGCGGCTCCATACAATGGGAGCACGCTTAGCAGCAATGCAAGTCCCAAGGACAGGATCATCGCAAAATGGCCGATCTCGGCTATCATTGAGCATTTCCTTCTTTTTGTTCAGTCGTGTATTGCAAAGGCTCATGGGTTTTCTTCATTGCTTCCGCAACTTCAGAAGGCATGTACTCTTCATCGTGCTTCGCCAACACCTCAAACGCTTCGATTGTCGTTGCATTTTTAAGAACACCCTGAGCGACAATACCTTGGCCTTCGCGGAAAAGATCAGGAAGGATGCCATCGTATAGAATTGTTACTTTAGGGCCTACATCTTGCAAATCAAAGCTTACACGTAGTGATTCATTGTCACGGCTTACAGAGCCGACTACGACCATGCCACCAATACGTAGGCGTTGACCAACTTCAGGTTTCTTACCATCTTTGCCGTTGACCAGCTCAGTTGGTGTGTAGAACAGATCCATGTTCTGGTTAAGTGCGTAAACCATCAATCCAACAGTCGCACTGATACCAAAAAAGATCGCTAAGACAATGCCCAGCCTCTTTTTACGTCTTGGGTTCATAGAGTGTTCTCCATATTTTTTGCTGCATCGATACGAGCTTGACGATCAATCTTAGCTTGTACTTCATTTAGTAATTGCTTACCACGACGAACGCTTACGACCAGTAAAATGATCATCGCGAGAAATGTGATTCCAAATGCACTCCATACATAGGAGGCATAGCCTCCCATGGCAAAGAAATCACTCAAAGATTCAAAATACATAATTACCTACCCTACTACGCTTTTTCAGCCGCAAGCTTGCGAACCCATGGACGGTGACTTTCTTTACTGATGATTTCGTTACGGAAACGAACCATAGTCACAGCACCAAAGAAAAAGGCGAAGCCGAAGATGTTAAGAAGAAGCGGCCATAACATGTCACTTGAAATAGAAGGCTTGTCGAACTTAGTGATCGTCGCGCCTTGGTGAAGTGTGTTCCACCACTCTACTGAAAAGTGAATGATAGGTAGGTTGATGACACCAACGATAGCCAAAATGCCTGCCGCTTTTGCTGCTGTTTTTTGGTCGTCAAAAGCGTGGTGTAGTGCGATCACACCCAAGTATAGGAATAGAAGAATCAGCTCTGAGGTTAAACGCGCATCCCAAACCCACCAAGCACCCCACATTGGTTTACCCCAAACTGCGCCAGTTAGTAACGCAATGAAGGTAAACACAGCGCCAATCGGTGCCATCGCCAGTGCGGCCATGTCTGATAGCCTTACCTGCCATACCAAACCGATAAAGGCAGCAATCGCCATCGACATGTAAACGCCCATCGACCAGATTGCAGACGGAACATGGATGTAGATGATACGGAAGCTATCGCCTTGTTGGTAATCAGAAGGCGCAAATGCAAGCCCCCACACGGTACCGACGGATAGACACAATAGCGCTAGGATCGAAAACCATGGCAAAAGTTTACCAGCAAGCTGATAAGAGGTTTCTGCTTTGGCATAGGGATGGAGCCATTTCCACATGTTGTAATCTCACTCTTACTTCATATTGCTTACAGCTATTAAAGCTATAATTATAATAATTTTATTTGTCTTGCTTTCAGTTTTATTGACTCTATGAGTTCAATCGACACATTTGGTTCACATTGGTTATACGATAACGGAACCCCAATCAGTTCACACTTACTCTAAGTGCGGCACTGATCGCAAAAGGCGTCATAGTCATCGCACCCATTAACATTGCCCCAAGCACCGCCAATTGACCGTTGTATGCAACGCCCAAAGCCGCAGCGTCAATTGCTGACGTCGCGAAGATTAAAATGGGGATGTAAAGCGGCAAGATTAACAGGCTTAACAGGACTCCGCCCTTCTGTAACCCAACGGTTAACGCAACACCAATCGCACCAATAAAACTCAATGCGGGTGTTCCTACCAGCAAGGTCAACACAACTGAGAGCCATGTATCAAAATCTAAAGACAACAAAACAGCCAATAATGGGCTGATTAAAATCAATGGTAACCCGGTCAACAACCAGTGTGCTATGACTTTGGACAATACTACCAACTGCAACGGGATTGGCATCAGCATCATCTGTTCAAGGGCGCCATCTTGAAAATCATCACGGAAAAGACGCTCTAAAGAGAGCAATGCAGAGAGCAAAGCGGCCACCCAAACAATACCCGCAGCAATACGCGCAAGTAGGTTTGGCTCTGGGCCAATACTCAAAGGGAAAAGCGTGATAACAATGATGAAGAACCACAAAGGGTTAAAGATATCCGCTTGACGTCGAAACGCGATAAGCAGTTCGCGTCGGATAATCGTGGTCATTGAAGAGATCATATTACTCACCCAACTTTATTTTTCTTAGTTTCGGGCTATCAGCAAACATATCTTGGTGTGTGGTTAACAACACAATGCCACCGTTGTCTGCATGCTGAGAAAAAAGAGATTCGAGAACTTTCACGCCCTGCTTATCAATGGCAGTCAGCGGCTCATCAAGAATCCACAACATTTGCTTGCTCAACCAAAGGCGAGCCAACGCAACTCGGCGTTGTTGGCCTGCTGAAAGTTGCCCCGCAGGTACGTCTTCTCTGCCCGCAAGCCCGACTTGAGCCAGCGCGTGATAAAGCTCTTCTTTGCTGGTACCGCCACTGTGAATCGACTGATAAAAGCTCAGATTCTCATAAGCACTAAGCTCGCGCTTTACGCCTGTTTGGTGACCAAGAAAAAGTAAATTTTGATGATAAACATCTCGACTCGATTCAATAGACTCACCGTCCCAAGAGATAGTGCCGTCATCGCGATCGCCTAAGCCAGTAATAATCCTAAGGAGTGTCGTTTTCCCGGTACCGTTACGACCTTCAACTTGAACCAGCTCACCTGGTTTCAATTGAAAAGACAACGATTCAAACAGAATCCTGTCGTCACGAATAGCAGTTAAATTTGAGACTTCTAGCATAGGTAAATTTAGTCGAGTAATGAGAGCGCTATAGTAGCACACCAACATGGTGACAAAACAGGACTAGGCGTTTTCGATAGAACAAAGTCGGTAAGAAACTGTTACCACCTCATCACAATTTACACATTTTCATCAACAAACAAGATATTGTCGTAGATACAAGCACTTATAAACATCGTTCTATATAGACCGGGCAGGCATAAAAAAAGAAGCCGAAGCTTCTTTTAAGAGGAATACGTAATAAACATCAATTGCTCAATACGAATTAAGCGCTCAATTTAACGACGTCGAGGCGGGTCTCTGCGATCGCGAGAGGCATCGGGTTGCTGATCGTACGATGAAGGGTCACTTCTCAACGAAGGGATTTTTTCCTTACCCGCGAGCTTATTCTGTAGAGACATCATTAGCTCAGCTTCCGCTTTAGGTAATTCACACTCTTCGATCAGTTCGTTAATCCCGGCACCAAGCTGAACCATTTTCGTTGCACGTGTGTACAAGCGTCCATCGGTGTCAGCATGTTCCAACTCAACAATACGTTCATTCAAGTGCTTTATCAGATCTTGCTGTTCCGTCACTTTCTGGCCAAGGCCAACCACAACAGAGCGAACCTCAAGTAATTGCTTACTCGATTTTTGAAGCTCTTTGTCCAAGTTACGAACTTGCAGGCGTGACTGATCGAGCTGCTTTTGAATCGCACGTTTTACTTTGCTAATCAAAATCAGGATAAATAACGTAAAAACCCCAACGCCTGATATCAGAGCGACAGGGCTTAAAGGAAGCGCTTCAAACATTACAGGTGAGCCATCTCATCCCATTCGTCTTCGCTTAGTAGTTTGTTTAGATCTACTAAGATAAGCAGCTTGCCATCTCGGTTACTTACACCTTGGATGAACTTAGCACTTTCATCAGTACCAACACTTGGCGTTGTGTCGATTTCGGAAGAACGTAGGTAAACCACTTCAGCAACGCTATCTACTAGAATGCCAATTACTTGACGCTCAGATTCAATAACGATGATACGAGTGTTGTCTGTGATTTCACCTTGCATCAAACCAAAGCGAGAACGAGTGTCGATAACAGTAACAACGTTACCACGTAGGTTAATAATACCTAGAACGTAATCTGGAGCACCCGGTACTGGAGCAATTTCGCTGTAACGTAGTACTTCACGTACTTGCATTACGTTGATGCCGTAAGTTTCTTCTTCTAGCTGGAAAGTCACCCATTGAAGTACTTCATCATTCGTTTGCTCTTTTCTTACTTCAACTTCACTCATATGAGACATAGATAATCCTCTTGCCGTCGTTACCGACCACTATTATTAACTTGATGCTTATTGTTAGCCCAATGCTTATTACTAGCTTAATGCTTTTACATCTAGCCCTGCGTTTAGCATGGCGATTAATGCTTCAACATGAATCAAAGCACACATTTTTTCTTTTACCATACCAGCGAGCCATGGGCGTTTCCCTGCCATTTCTCGCCAACGTACTTTGTCTGTATTAAGTAGCTCGGTGCCTTTGAGCTCTGTGCCCGCCAGGCCCCACAAGCTCTCTCCAAGCATCACTATATATTGATAGTTTTCTTTGTATTCGTCACCTGATAGTTTCTCAGACATCACCCATTTTGCGGTGTCGACCACATCTAGCTGACTATCACGGTTGGTTTGTAAACCCAAATACCAAGCTGGCTTACCAATGATATGACTTAACTCTTCAAGGCGATGGATGCCGCCAAGCTCATCAAGTGGCACCGCAAAGGTCACGCCGTTTACATCAAAATACAAGACTTGAAAGTCTTCTTTGCGAACCGTACTTTCCCAAGAGGTAAACTGGTCAGCACCTCCTGCTTGAGTTTCGGGTTCAATAACTGTCTCGGGATCAGGAACGTCAAGTTCAGGCTCAACAGCCTTAACTTCTACTTGTTCCGTCTCCAACGATTCAGCTTGTAACTCTTCAATTTGCTGCGATTCAACAGGTGGCTCTACAACAATTGATAAATCGGGTTCTGGAAGATTCCAATCCTGAATCTCTGGCTCTTCGAACACTTGAACAGACTCAACCGCGGCATCAAACATTTGCATGTCTGCTTGCTGGGCGATTTTCTGGGTGTTCTGATCCATCAACTCATCAAGGTTCAGTTCATCAACAACATTGGTCGCCTCTAAACGACTCAGTAGTTTCTGAACATCTTCAAGGTTAGGAACCTCAAACTCAGCCGCGCGTATTTCTGCGTAGCTAGAGTGGTGACTCGAAAATTGGCGCTCTGGCTCTGGCTCTGGC
>NZ_JBFRPK010000023.1:0-90404 GCF_041471965.1 Vibrio sp. 10N.261.51.A3 | reverse complement strand
CTGGCTCTGGCTCTGGCTCTTCAGATTGTGATTCGTCGCTCGACTCGTCAACAAAAAAATCGTCAGATTCAAAGCTTTCATCGCCTAATAACGCAGTAAAGTAATCATCCAGTGCTTGTTCACTAGAGAGACTTGGCTGCGCCATTGTTGATTCTTTATTCGCGCTCATTTATCGCCAACCTTTCGAGATAAATAAGCAACTGTTTATAAGCAAATACACCACGGCTACCCGATGCAAAATGAGAGGCTGGCAAGCGTTTTAGGCTCGCGTCTCGAAACTTGGTATCAATCGGCACAGCAGACGTCCAAACTTGGTTTGGGTAATCATCTTTGAGCTGCGTTAATGTTTGCAGTGAGGCTTTGGTTCGCTTGTCGTACATCGTCGGGACAATCGTCACCTTAAACGGTGTTTTGCGCGACTTCTGCATAATGGTCAAAGTGCGAATCATGCGCTCTAAGCCCTTCATCGCCAAAAATTCCGTCTGCACCGGAATCAATATACGATCGCTTGCAGCCAATGCATTGACCATCATCACACCCAGAATTGGCGGGCAATCGATCAACACATAGTCATAGTCGTCTTTCAAAGCGGCCAAAGCGCGTTTCAAGATCAACCCCATGCCGCTTCGATTTCCCATTACACGGTCTAATGTCGCCAAAGACATGTGGGCAGGAATAATATCGATACCTTCGACTTCCGTCTGTAAAAGCAAAGGTCTTACCGTCTGCGCGTTAAACTCACGCAACTGGAACAGATCAAACAGGCTCGATTCCACCGTATCTGAGTCGTACCCCAGATAGGTGGTCAGTGATGCATGTGGGTCAGTATCAACCAATAGAACACGGTGCCCCTTCAACGCAAGTAAACCTGCTAGAGTCACGGTCGTGGTCGTTTTACCAACACCACCTTTTTGGTTTGCAACACTCCAAACAATCATTTCGATTTACCTAAGCTAACCCAACTTCAACCAAGATCCTTTCCGCTATGCGGTCTAGAGGGAGGTCTTCAGTAGAAATGCCAGCTTTTGCTACAGCTTGAGGCATACCATATACAACACAACTATCTTCGTCTTGTGCCCAAATCGTCGAGCCCGCAGTTTTCAACATACGCGAACCTTCTCGGCCATCTGCTCCCATACCGGTCAGTATCATAGACAAGACTTTGTCGCCGTAGATCTTCGCTGCAGAGCCGAATGTGACATCCACACAAGGCTTGTAGTTCATGCGGTCGCCGCCATCGATAATTCTTAGACGTGCAGACCCTGCGCGGCCATCCACCATCATCTGTTTACCACCCGGAGCAAGATACGCCACGCCAGGCTTTAGCACATCACCGTCTTGCGCTTCACGAACTTCAATCTTACACAAGGTGTTCAAGCGACTAGCAAAAGCCGCTGTGAATGTTGCTGGCATATGCTGAACTAACACAATTGGATGTGGGTAGTGTGCAGGGATGCGAGTCAAAATCTTCTGTAGAGCAACAGGGCCGCCAGTCGAAGTACCAATGGCTGTTAATTGATACTTCTTACCTGACGCTCTGAATTTCGCCGTTGATGCAACCGCAGGCTTCGCTGTCGAAGTCGAAGCTGCTGTTGAAATCGGCTGGCGCAATAGCGTAGATGTTGAAGTCGTCGCAGTCGCTCTCGGCGCAATAGGAGCACGACGCATAAATGCACGCTTCGCTGCAATCTGAATCACACGCTGTTGAAGCAATGCAACTGCATCGTCGCGGTTACGTGCAATGTCTTCAAACTTCTTAGGAAGGAAGTCGAGAGCACCTGCATCTAACGCATCTAACGTTGCTCTCGCTCCATCATGCGTTAACGATGAAAACATCAAAATAGGCGTTGGAGACGCGGCCATGATCTCACGAACGGCAGTGATGCCGTCCATGACAGGCATTTCAATGTCCATCGTGATTACGTCAGGTCTTAGCTGTTTCGCTTTCTCAACCGCTTCTTTACCGTTTACTGCGACATCAATGACTTCTAGGCGAGCCTCTGAGTTGATGATCTCGCTAACGCGACGACGAAAAAAACTCGAATCATCAACGACTAATACTTTAATCGCCATATTTATCCTTAAATTAAATTCTTGACGCAGCTGCGTACTGCTTCAACAAGTCCGGCACATCTAGAATCAATGCAATGTGTCCGTCACTTGTAATTGTCGCGCCTGCCATTCCTGGCGTGCCTTGCAGAAGTTTATCAAGTGGCTTGATCACGACTTCTTCTTGACCGATAAGCGTATCGACAACAAAACCAACACGTTGGCTACCAAGTTGCACGATAACAACATGGCCGTGCCCTTTACGCAGTTCAACAATACCCGCTTTAGGTGCAAGCCAGTTTTGCAAGTAGAACAACGGAATAGATTTATCGCGAACGATGATCGTCAGCTGACCATCAACCACGTTTGTGCGGCTTAAATCTAGGTGGAAGATCTCGTTAACCGATGCCAATGGCAATGCAAATGGGTGACCCGCAACACCGACCATCAAGGTTGGTAGAATCGCTAGGGTTAGTGGAACCTTGATGGTGATCTTGGTGCCCTGTCCCATTTCTGAATCAATATCAATAGAGCCGTTCAGTGTGTTGATCGCTGTTTTCACAACGTCCATACCCACACCACGACCAGATATATCCGAGATCTGCTCTTTGCTTGAGAAGCCAGGAGCAAAAATCAGGTTGAAACACTCTTTATTTGATAAGCGAGACGCTGCATCTTCATCCATCAGGCCACGTTTAACCGCGATAGCACGAAGCTTATCAGGGTCCATACCGCCACCGTCATCAACGATAGCCAGTTCAATGTGGTCACCTTCTTGAGAGGCAGACAGAATCACTTTACCCGTTTGTGATTTACCCGCAGCAACACGGTCGTTTGGCATTTCAATACCATGGTCGACCGAGTTTCTCACCAAGTGAATCAGGGGATCAGCAAGTGCTTCTACTAAGTTTTTATCAAGGTCCGTTTCTTCGCCACGCATTTCAAGAACGATGTCTTTCTTCAAGCTACGAGCAAGGTCACGGACAACTCGTGGGAAGCGACCAAATACTTTCTTGATCGGCTGCATACGAGTCTTCATTACCGCACCTTGAAGGTCTGCAGTAACAACATCTAAGTTAGAGACAGCTTTCGACATTTCTTCGTCGTTGCTGTTGAGGCCTAGGCTGACTAGTCGGTTACGCACCAATACCAGTTCACCCACCATGTTCATGATGGTGTCCAGTGTTGATGTATCAACACGAACTGTCGCTTCAGCTTGTTGCTTCTTAGCCGGCACTTTAACTTCAGCTTTTGCTGGAGCGCTCGGTTTTGGCTCAGCTTTAACGGCAACTGGCGCGGCTGGTTGAGGTTTAGGCGCAGCTTGAGGTGCTACTGCCTTAACTTCTGCTGGCTTAGTCGCGGCATCCAATTCTTCAATCGAAGGTCCATTACCTGAGCCATGTAGTTGGTCAAGTAACTTCTCGAACTCTTCGTCAGTCATCAGATCATCGCCTTCAGACATCGCCGAAACAGGTGCTGCTGGCGGCGTTGGCGGTGGAGGAGGCGTTGAACTTGCCGCTGTCGGGCTCTTACCCGCACCGTGCAATTCATCTAATAACTTTTCAAATTCGTCATCAGTAATATCACCACTGTCAGCAACAGACTGAGGTGCAGCGGGTGCTGGCGGCGCTGTTGGTGCAGAAGGCGCTGTTGGTGAACCACCTTTACCGTGAAGCTCATCAAGCAAGCGTTCAAACTCATCTTCAGAGATATCATCGACTGAAGATGCATTGATGTTTGAGCTTTCAGCAGTAGGTTCCGGAGCAATAACAGGCTCAGGCGCTGCAACAACAGGTTCAGGGATAATAGGTGCAGGCGCTTCTACTGGTGCCACTTCATCCGCAGACTCTGGTTTACAGAGACGGTGAAGTTCATCCAATAAAGATTGGTCGGCTGGCACTAAAGGTTCCTGATCTTGCACGGCGCGAAACTGTACATTGACTGTATCTAGCGCCTGCAGCATGGTATCCATCAAACCTGATGTTACGCTGCGTTGGCCGTTTCGCAGAATGTCGAACACATTCTCAGCACCATGACAAGTATCCACCAGCTCAGTTAATGCTAGGAAACCAGCACCACCTTTTACTGTATGGAAACCACGGAAAATAGCATTTAATAGGTCTTTGTCGTCAGGGTTATTCTCAAGCTCTACCAGTTGTTCTGATAGGAGTTCAAGGATCTCTCCTGCTTCGACTAAAAAGTCCTGAAGAATATCTTCGTCTAAATCGTAGCTCATACGTTACCTTTAAAATCCAAGACTGGATAACAAATCGTCGACTTCATCTTGAGATGCGACAGCGTCTTCGCGCTCTTCTGGGTTCATAATTGGACCTTCAGGCGCAATCGATGCTTTCTTCTCTGACTCTGGAGTTGGCTCTTTTTGATTCGCACCGAATACCGTGAGAATCTCGACCAAACGTCCTTCCACCTCATTCACCAAGGTAATAACTTTGCTGATTATCTGCCCAGTTAAATCTTGGAAATCCTGAGCCATCAAGATTTCAGTCAATTGTCCGCGTAGTTCAGTACTGTCGCCTTCTACTTGGACAAGCAATCCATCAATGCGGTGACATAAAGCTTTAAATTGTGCCAGCTCAATGCGGCCATGCATCAGTTCATTCCATTGAGGCCTTACTTGAAGTAAACACTCGTGTAGGTTGTCTGCGATTGGCATACAGCGATCGACAGCGTCCATCGTCTTATTTGCCGCAACTTCCGTTTTATCAATGACATACTGAAGGCGATCCCTTGCATCAGGGATTTCGTCATTTGCGATAACGCTGATGCGTTCATCGAAATTGAATTGAGTCAAAGAGTCGTGGAGGTCGCGTGTCAGACTTCCTATTTCTTGAAGCATTGGATTGTCTTGAAGACTAAAGTTATCTTCATAAATGCTTCTCACAAGAGAATCAGCATTTTGCTGCTCATCGTTCTCAAGCAGCTCTACTAATTTTTTTGCTTGTTCTAATGAAATCATCCTGAATTCGGCCTTACTCCGCATACTTTGTGCGCTTAGGCTATCGAGATAAACAGATAACTTATCAGTCAGTGTTTACCTAGAAGTGCCTAAATTTATTGATGCTTATAAGCGATCAAAAATCTTATCAAGTTTCTCTTTCAGCGTTGCAGCAGTGAAAGGCTTCACAATGTAACCATTAACACCCGCTTGCGCAGCTTCGATGATCTGCTCACGCTTCGCTTCAGCTGTTATCATAAGCACTGGAAGGTGCTTAAGTTCTGCGTCTGCGCGAATGTGTTTAAGCAGGTCAATCCCTTGCATGCCTGGCATGTTCCAGTCAGTTACCACGAAATCAAATTCGCCTTTTTTCAGCATAGGTAACGCGGTCAAGCCATCATCTGCTTCTTGAGTGTTGTTGAAACCTAAATCGCGAAGTAGGTTTTTAACAATTCGGCGCATCGTTGAAAAATCATCAACAATGAGAATTTTCATGTTTTTGTTCAAATTAGCCTCCACTGAATAGGATCAGTGTTGTTAGTCGTTCTGTGTCCAAGCACTTAACTTAGTGCGTAAACGCTGCATAGATTGGCTCAGTATTTGGCTGACACGAGATTCGCTGACACCTAACACTTCCCCAATCTCTTTTAAATTGAGTTCTTCGTCGTAATAAAGCGAAAGCACAAGGCCTTCCCTTTCCGGAAGTTGTTTTATCGAATCGATCAAAGCTTGGCGGAATGACTCATCAGCAACCCCTTGAAAAGGCGTATTATCTTGAGAGTCTTCATTCGGAGATATTACATCATCTGAGACGCCTAAATCTTCAATTCCAACCAGTCTTGAGCAATTAATGTCAGTTAAAGCACTGTGATACTGCTCTAAACTGAGCCCCATGTGTTTTGCCACTTCGGCATCACTCGGGTCGCGGTTGAGGATACCCTCTAATTCCGCAATTGCACTGCTGATTTCTCGATTGTTCTTATGAACCGATCTCGGCACCCAGTCCCCACGGCGAATGTCATCCAACATTGCCCCGCGAATCCGAATACCAGCATACGTCTCAAAGCTTGCGCCTTTGGTACCATCATAGTTTTGTTGCGCTTCAATCAAGCCGATCATGCCAGCTTGAATTAAGTCATCAACCAATACATTAGGCGGTAATCGCCCCAACAAGTGATGAGCGATACGTTTAACCAACACAGAGTACTTCTCAAAAAAAGCCTGTTGGCTATTGTGATTAGCGTGTTGGTCGTAAGTAAGCGCTTTATTCACCAAATGGTTCCTCTATAAATTCAGTACGATTCAGCAGCCTTTCAACAAAGAACTCCAAGTGTCCGCTCGGTGTTTTTGGTATTGGCCAGGTCAAGGCTTTGTTAGCCAAAGAGCTGATTGCCAATGCAGCTGGAGAGCGAGGAAACGCATCGACTACGATTTTCTGTCTCTTGACTGATTGACGTACTTTATCATCTAAAGGAATACATGCTACGAGTTCGAGGCTCACATTCAAGAAGCGCTCTGTGACCAAAGTCAACTTTGCAAATAATTCTCGGCCTTCGCGGTAGCTTCTGACCATATTTGCAACAACTTTGAATCGCTGAACTTGGTGTTCTCTGCTTAAAAGCTTAATCAAAGCATATGCATCCGTGATCGAGGTAGGTTCATCACATACCACGACAACCACGTCTTGCGCCGCTCTTGAGAAGCTGATCACCATGTCCGAAATACCGGCTGCGGTATCAACCAACAAGATATCCATCTCGTCTTCAAGCGAACCGAATGCGCGAATCAAACCAGCATGCTGTGCGTGTGAAAGTTCAGTCATGCTTTGAGTGCCCGATGTCGCTGGAATAATTTTAATTCCGTGCGGCCCTTCGACAATCGCATCCTTAAGTTCACATTCGCCAGCCAACACATGCCCAAGGTTTCGTTTAGAACGAATACCTAGCATGATATCGACGTTCGCTAGTCCTAAATCGGCATCTAGCACCATGACTTTTTTGCCTTGGCGCGCCATGCAAATAGCCATACCTAACGTCACATTAGATTTACCAACGCCTCCCTTACCACCGGTTACAGCGATAACTTTTGTGAGTGAAGGCTTGGTTAAGCGACGGAGGCCGCTAGCTTGGTCATGTATCATATTTTCATTCATATTTATCCGCCGCCTAGAGCCCTTCAGAATCGCTATTCCAGTAATGAGGTTCATTCTCTGTAGATTTTTCTAATAGCTCATTAGCCTTAGCAATCATGTACTTTGGCTGAGCTATAACGATATCTTCAGGAACTCGTTGACCATTTGCTATGTAAGCAACTGGTAATGCATTTTGTATTACGACACTGATGAATTCACCTAGACTTAGGGATTCATCCAGCTTAGTCATGATGCATCCCGACAACGGGATTCTTCTAAAGTGTTCAATTGTTTCTTGCAGCACTTTGCGTTGCGCGGTTGCAGGCAACACAAGGTAGCTATTGATAACGGAACCACTCTCTTGCATCAATGTGTCTAACTGCTCAGATAGGCGAACATCTCGTTGTCCCATGCCTGCAGTATCGACCAGAATCAGGCGACGATTACGTAACTGATATATTACATCGGCCAGTTCGCTAGAATCTTTAGCAACTCTTACAGGACAACCCATAATTCGGCCGTAGATCGATAACTGCTCATGTGCACCTATACGATATGTGTCAGTTGTCACTAGTGCGACGTTATCAGCGCCATATTCCATGGCAGCACGTGCAGCTAGCTTTGCAACAGTCGTTGTTTTACCCACGCCGGTTGGGCCAAGTAGAGCCACAATACCGCCGCGTTTTAAAATATCTTTTTGTGTAACGGAGATTTGGTCAGCAACCAGAGCTAACAGAGCCTTCCATGCACGTGCAGGTTTAGTATCTTCAGGAATGTAGCAAGCCATTTGATCGGCAAGCTCTGCAGATACACCCATACGTTCAAGGCGCTTAATAAGCATGGCTCTCAGTGGTTCACGGCGCTCAACTTCTTGCCACATCAACCCAGAAACTTGATGCTCTAACAGACGACGAATTGAGGTCATCTCTTCGCGCATCGTTTCCATTTCAGTATCAGAACCTTTGGACTGAGTGTTCTCTCGACCACGATCATAACGGGTAGGATCCAAGCGAGGTGTCGGGCGCTCTACTCTGCGGTCTTCAGCAATCAACTTAGACAAACCCGTTTCACGAGCAAATGCAGAATCAAGATTTCCGTGAGACTGTTGGTTACCGTGAGATTGCTGATGGCCATGAGACTGCAAATTGCTTTGAGTCTGATGACTATGAGGCTTATGGCCCGTGCTTGATTGGCGATTGAGCAATGCTGACAATGAATCTTCATTTTCTGCACGATGCTGTGGCTCATCATCGGCGCCATGACTGTATTGCTTAAGCATATTCGCAAAGCGCTTAGTCATTGAGCGTCCACCTTCAACATTCGACTGTAGGCTAACCTTGTCATCGTCTAGTTGACGTCGCCCAGCAGGAGCTGCGGGCGCGGCCATTTGCGTATATTGGCTTTGTGCAGGCTGCTGAGGTTTATTTAATCTCTGGCTCGCTGTCGACGGGCTGGATTCGCCATCAATAGCGGCAACAATTTCCACGCCACCTGCGACCTTTTTGTTAGACATGATCACCGCTTCTGAACCAAGTTCTTCTTTAACTTGGAGCAGAGCCGTTCGCATATCTTTTGCAAAAAATCGTTTAATTTTCAATTCGATTGTCCATTCTAATTAGGCGGCTTAATTACCAACAGCTTGTACTATACGTATCTGCTTTTCGTCCGGTATTTCTTGGTAAGACAAGACTCGCAAGCTTGGGATCGTGTTCTTCACGAACTTAGCCAGAGTCGAACGCAACACGCCAGAGGTCAATAGTACCGCGGGCTCACCTTTCAGCTCTTGCTCTTGTGTAGCGTGGCTGAGAGAGGTCTGTAAACGTTCGGCTAAACCAGGTTCAATACCAGCAGATTCTCCGCCGGATGCCTGCATGGTTTGATGCAAGATTTGTTCCAGCTCAGGAATCAAGGTTATCACTGGTAACTCGGGCTCTATACCATTGATTTCCTGAACAATTAATCGTTTCAATGAGATGCGAACCGCCGCAGTAAGTATGTCAGGTTCTTGACTCTTACCTGAATACTCCGACAAAGTTTGGACTATGGTTCGAATGTCACGAATTGGAATCGCTTCATTCAGCAGGTTCTGTAGCACTTTCACAACCACACCCAACTGCAATTGATCCGGTACAAAACCTTCCACCAGCTTAGGTGTTGAGCGGCTGAGCATCTCAAGTAAATTCTGAACTTCTTCGTGGCCAATGAGCTGCGATGCGTTGTTGGTTAGCAGCTGGCTAAGGTGTGTCGCCAGTACTGTAGAAGAATCTACAACGGTATAACCTAGAGCTTGTGCGTGTTCACGCTGCTCTTCACGAATCCAAACCGCTTCAAGGCCAAAGGCAGGGTCAATCGTCGGCTCGCCATCGATCATGCCATAGACTTGGCCCGGGTTAATCGCGAGCTCCATGTCTGGCTTAATCTCAGCTTCACCCACAGCAACACCCATCAGGGTAATACGGTAGCTGTTTGGTGTCAGTTCTAGGTTATCGCGAATGTGTACCGCTGGGATCAAGAAACCAAAGTCTTGAGACAGCTTTTTACGCACACCTTTAACGCGTTCAAGCAATTCACCACCTTGGTCTCTATCAACCAAAGGAATTAAACGGTAACCCACTTCTAAACCAATAATATCGACAGGTTGAACATCATCCCAAGAGAGCTCCTTCTGAGAGCCTACTTCTCCATTCGCTTCAACTGTCGCCGGAAGGTTAGGCTCTTCCGCCTTCTTCTTGTTCTTTTTATCGATGTAATACGCCCCCGCGCCGGCAACGATGGCAAGGCTCAAGAACGAGAAATGTGGCATACCCGGAACAATACCCATGATGCCAAGGATGGCGGCGGTGATCATCAAGGCTTTTGGATTGTCGAACATCTGGAAGACAAGTTGCTCACCCATATCTTCATCAGTATTTTGGCGCGTTACCATCATCGCAGCTGCAATAGACAGTAATAGAGATGGAATTTGTGCAACCAGACCATCACCGATAGTCAGTAGCGTGTAGATTTCGATTGCTTCACCAAAACCAAGATCAAACTGAGCCATACCAATGCTCAAGCCACCAATGATGTTGATGAATAAGATTAAGATACCAGCGATCGCATCGCCTTTAACAAACTTAGAAGCACCGTCCATCGAACCGTAGAAGTCAGCTTCTTTGGTGACTTCAAAACGTCTCAGACGCGCTTGGTCTTGGTCGATCAAACCTGCGTTCAAGTCGGCATCGATTGCCATCTGTTTACCCGGTAAGGCGTCTAACGTGAAACGCGCGCTTACTTCCGAGATACGACCCGCACCTTTGGTTACAACCATGAAGTTGATGATCATAAGAATCAAGAACACCACTAAACCAACCGCGTAGTTACCACCGATAACCACGTTACCGAAGGCTTCAATCACGTTACCTGCCGCGTCGCCACCTTCGTGACCATGGAGCAATACCACACGTGTCGAAGCAACGTTCAAGGCCAATCGAAGTAGAGTCGCAATCAGCAGGACGGTCGGGAATGCAGCGAAATCTAAAGGCCTGCGGGTATAAACCGATACCAATAGCACAACCATAGACAGTGCAATATTGAAGGTGAAGAACATATCCAACAAGAAAGCTGGAATGGGCAACACCACCATAGCAAGCGTTGCAAGTACCATAACAGGTGCACCAATCGCAGGCATGGCACGGTTAGGGATTTTAGGTAGCTTGTCCACAAAAGGCAGGGAGAATTTCATAAATCTAGACAGTTTCGCTATGTTGTAGCTCTCTGAACAAGTGGATTAAATCTTAGTCAGGGCTGTTTTGCTATGGGCTTATAATGTTCAGGCTACTACAGCAAACACTGTACCAACATCTCACGTCAAATTATCGCCATCACCTCTATAAAAGGAAGATTAGCTAGCTCACTATTATCAGGGTTCATCACGCAGAGCTCAAGCAATTGATCTAATGACGTAAATCAGGTGGGATCGGCATATTAGAATCTTGCAGTTTTGGTCGCTCACCACCTCGTTTTCGGTACTGTTTAAGCTGGAAAACATATGCAAGCACTTGCGCAACTGCCGTAAACAGACCGTCAGGAATTTGTTGTTCTAGCTCAGTGGTGTGATAAAGCGCCCTCGCCAATGGCGGCGCTGGAACTATATAGATGTCGTTTGCACGCGCAATCTCTCGGATCTTCATCGCCATGTGGTCGACACCTTTAGCAACCACAATTGGTGCTTTGTCTTGATTCTGCTTATAGCGCAGCGCCACTGAAAAGTGTTCCGGGTTGGTCACAATCACATCCGCTTGAGGGACATCAGCCATCATGCGACGCTGAGCCGCTTCCCTTTGAAGCATGCGAATTCGGCCTTTCACTTCCGGCTTACCTTCAGTGTCTTTGAATTCGTCTTTGACTTCTTGTTTGGTCATCTTCAATTGATCGGCGTGTTGCCAGATCTGGAACGGGATATCAATCGCCACCACAATCAGCAGTGAGCAGCTGATCAACAGGATGAAATTGAGCAAGATATCCAAGGCATGAAAGATGTTCTGCGGGTACACATCCATACTCAGCTGCATTAAATCATGCTGAGAGGCTTGAATCAGATAAATCGCCATCCCCGATACGAGCGCTACTTTAAGAATAGACTTGAGCAGTTCAACCCAACTTTGCAGGCCAAACATACGCTTGATACCACTGAGTGGGTTGAGCTTAGACGCCTTTGGCATCGCCGCTTGCATTGAGAAGTTAATCCCACCGACACCCGCAGCGCCGATGACGGCAGCAACAAACAAAGTTATCAGTATCAAAAACAGCGGGAACAGCAGGTTCACCAGTGCACCACCAGCGATTTCTAGGAGTTTGTTAGTGTCAAAGATCTCGTCGCGACTCAAAGAGAACAGGCGTTGCATCGCCTCGAACAAAGCCTTCGCCATCGATTCGCCAAACCACATTAAAGCAATCGCACCGACAATTAATACCGATGCTGACGCTAGCTCTTTTGACCTTGCAACCTGCCCTTTCTCTTTGGCCTGTTGCAAGCGTTTGGGCGTGGCGTCTTCTGTGCGTTCTTGACCGTCTGACTCTGCCATTTCAGTCTCCTAGCAATCTAACCGGATTAGACGACATATCTGTTGTTCGCCCTGCATCCAGAATAGCTCATAGTGACTATACAAACCGCCAAGGATGTACCAACAAAGTAACAGACCCACGAGTAGCGCAAATGCAAAACCCAAAGAAAAGATGTTTAACTGAGGTGCCGCACGCGTCATTACACCAAAAGAGAGGTTAATCGTTAGCAGCGCAATAATCCCCGACAATGACATCGCTAATGCCGTTTTGAACATGATGCCGAGCCACAACGCGAGCTCTCGAAAATCCACAGAGGTTAGAGAGCCACTGCCAATCGGCAAGGTCTTAAAACTAAACACCACCAGCTGCAGCATTTTCAAGTGACCATCGGTCGCCAAAAAAAACATGGTCGCTAGCAGCATGAACAGCTGACCAAGTACCGGCGTATTTTGCCCGTTAGCCGGGTCGACCATTGATGCAAAACCCAAGCTCGATTGCATACCGAGGATCTGACCCAGCATAACAAAGGTTTGAATCATGAACTGGGTAACAAAACCCATGGCCACGCCAATCACAATTTGCTCGAAGACAGTCAGGAAGCCTTGAAAGGACAGAAGTTCAATCTCTTTGGGAACGGCCGGAATCGCAGGCATCACCGCAAAAGTGATCGCCAAGCCTAAATACAGACGAATACGCGGCGACACGAAGCGTGCCCCTGTTACCGTCATCACCATCAGCATCGCTGAGATGCGAGTGTATGGCCAAAAATAATTGGCTAACCACTCTAGTACAAGGCTCGTTGGGTATTCCATATCGGTTTAATACAGAACTTGCGGCAAGCGTTCGATGAGCTCAAAAAAGAACTCCATCATCATCTGGGTCATCCAGTGTGCGAATAGCATCAACGCCAACAAAGTTACGATCAAACGCGGCAGGAAACTCAGGGTTTGTTCGTTGATTGAGGTCGCAGCTTGGAAAACAGCCACAACCAAACCGATCAGCAGGCTAGGAATAATGATGGCGCAAACCATGATTAATACCATCCAAAGGGCATCTCGGAACAACTCTACGAATATTTCAGGATTCATTATTCCCCCAGCTACAAGGCAAAACTGCCGGCGAGTGTGGAGAGTATCAAGTTCCAGCCATCAACAAGAACAAACAGCATCAACTTAAACGGCAGCGATACAATCATCGGTGACAACATCATCATACCCATAGCCATCAATACCGATGCCACCACCAAGTCGATGATTAGGAAAGGCAAGAACAGCATAAATCCGATTTGGAAAGCCGTTTTTAATTCCGATGTGATAAATGCTGGAATCAGCACCGCCATCGAAACATCTTCAGGGTTAGTCACTTCCGCGCCAGAAATCTCAACAAAGGTTTCAAGATCTTTGATTCGAGTCTGCTTGAGCATGAAGGATTTAATCGGTTTTTGGGCAACATCAAATGCCTGTCGTGCCGATATCTGTTCATTAAGATAAGGCTGAACTGCTTGTTCGTTAACTTGATTAATCACTGGCGACATGATGAAGAAGGTCAAGAATATCGCGATACCAATAATGACTTGGTTAGACGGTGTTTGTTGTAGACCCATCGCCTGACGCAAGATAGACATCACAACCACAATACGAGTGAACGATGTCATCAAAATCACCATCGCCGGCAAGAAGCCAAGCATGGTCATTAACGCGAGAATTTGCAGGTTAATCGAGTAGTCTTCACCGCCATTGGCATTGGTTGTCATGGTAAAGGCAGGTATGCCGCCACCATTGCCAGTCAAGCTGCCCGTGGTCATGGTTGTCGATTTGGCTTGGTCTTGTTCCATCGTGCTGATAGTGACCGATTCCGAGCCAGCGGTATTCGCAGGAATGACGGTGCCGTCTTCAGCTTGTGCAAATACCGACACACTGAATACGATTGAGCATAGGAGAATAAGCTGAACCAACCACACTTTCACCGCTCGGAAAGCTCCGGCTTGGTGAAAGTAAGAGGAGTTCAAAAGTCCGTTACTTGTTTGCATCTTTTTTTATTAGCTGGGAAAGCTGACTTGAAAATGTACTTTTTTCCAGCATCTCCTGAGTAAGAGGTTTATCGAGCTTAGAGATCAGCTGAATCGATTGTGTGGTAATCCCTACCAAGAACTGTTCATCGCCCGCTTGCACAATAGCGATACGCTCTTTAGTACCAACAGGGATTTGCCTAACAATCGCCAAACCTTGTTGATTCGACATCGCAGGTACTTGCATTCGCTTGAGTAGCCAAGCAATAAATAAAATGAAGGCTATAACGAAAATTAGCGACCCAAAGGTGGTCGCTAAATCGAGAGAAGGCGGTGTTGCTGCAAAGGCAATGGAAGGAGCCGTTAATAGCCCTACTCCCAAGATTCCTCGTAACAAACCTGTCATTCCGAGAAAAGAGCCCGCCAGTCTTTGAGACAAAAAGCTCATTAACGCAGCTTCTTAATTCGTTCTGTTTGGCTAATAACGTCAGTCAAACGAATACCAAATTTGTCGTTTACTACAACCACTTCACCGTGAGCAATCAGAGTACCGTTAACCATCACATCCAGTGACTCACCAGCAATTCGATCAAGCTCAACAACCGAGCCTTGGTTCAATTGAAGTAAGTTACGGATACTGATCTGAGAGCGGCCAACTTCCATCGAAATAGTCACTGGAATATCCATAATGGTATCCAGCTTACGACGCTCATCTTCAGAAATCGGAGATGATGAATCGGTTAGCTCATCAAGTGGTGCCGCAAGCACATCATCAACATCAATTGACGGCGCTGAAGGATCTTCACCAAGTGCTGCAGCCCATTCGTCTGCTAGCTTTTGATCTTCACTAGGTTCCATTACCAATTCCTATACTTTTATCTATTTTACTATTCGTCGTCATCATCACTGTTTTCGAGCTCAGACAATAAGTCTTTACCTAGAAAAGCGAGATCAGTTTTAACCACATGTGGTCTTTGAATTTTTTCCGAAATCTGTACTGCAAGCTTCTCACCAGAACGGCCCATTTTCACACGATAAGTCGGCAGTTCTTCGACAAACATGGTTGCGTGCTCAGGCATGTTCATTGGGATAACATCACCAGGGCGCAGCTCCATCAGATCACGAAGGGAAATATCTTGCTCTAGCAAATTCACGCGGAAATTGACGGGCACATCCATGATCTCATCACGCAGTGCGGTACTCCAACGAACATCGGTTTCCATCTTGTCTGATTGAACACCCGCATCCAGCAGTTCACGGATCGGCTCAACCATGGAGTAAGGCATGACAACGTGGAAGTCACCACCACCACCATCCACTTCAATGTGGAACGAACTCACAACAATCACTTCGGTTGGGCTCACAATGTTCGCCATACTTGGGTTCACTTCAGAATCCAAGTATTCAAACTCAACCCCCATCACTGGCGACCAAGCTTCTTTGTAATCTTCAAAAACAATTTTCAGCAGTAACTGAATGATTCGTCTTTCAGTAGGCGTGAATTCACGACCTTCAATCTTGGCGTGGAAACGACCATCACCGCCAAAAAAGTTCTCTACGAGAATGAAAACCAGACGAGCTTCCATGGTGATGAGTGCCGTACCTTTCAATGGACGGAAACGAACCATGTTTAAACTGGTGGGTACATACAATGTGTTTTGGTACTCACCAAACTTCATCATCTGTACGCCGTTGATCGACACTTCAGCCGTTTTACGTAACATATTAAACAAGCTGATACGCATATGACGTGCGAAACGCTCGTTAATAAGTTCAAGGGTCGGCATTCGACCACGGACGATTCGATCTTGAGATGAGAAGTCGAAATTGACCGCATTGTCATTTTCGGTTTCTAAGACATCTTCAACTTCTTCAACATCATCAACGCCATGTAACAGCGCATCAATTTCGTCTTGGCTTAATAAATCGGTCACAAATTACCTATTGAATTACGAAGTCAGTGAATAACACTTTTTCAATCACAGGCTGGCCAACAGCTTGAGCCAGGCTTGCTTTAATATCTTCTGTTGCCTTATTACGCAGTTCCACGCGGCCTGTTGGTGAGCGCAATTGATCAACCGTTGCCGAAGCGAACGTGGCCAGTAGCGTACTTTCTACAAGTGGAGAGTGGTAACGAGCCAGGTCTTCATTCTTACTGCCACGTACCATGAGCTGTGCTTTTATCTGAACTAGGCGATCTTTTTTGTCACCTGTCACATTAAACAAGAAGGGCTGAGGAATATTAACATACATAACCGGCTCTGCAGCGACCACAGCCGTTGCTGGCTGAGACTGAGATTCAGAGGCGCTATCGTCAGAACCTAAGAAAAAGTACAGCGCACCACCTATACCAAGCAGTAACACAACTACGGCAATAATAATTATAAGGAGCTTGCTCTTCCCTTTAGGTGCATCTTGTTCTTCGGCCATATCTTACTCTAACTTCCTGTTCTTGCGATTAACTGATGGTTCTTTTTATTAACTGGTTTTTTCTATTAACCAAGCGTTCTTAGCCTGATATTAGGCATAATAACTAATTCCATCACGCTTTGATGCGACATTCAATTCAAGATTGCTGTCACTATCAAGGTTTTCATCACCTTGCGTATCATTTGTGCGGTTAGCGCCGGATTGTTGCTCACCATTGTTGTATCTATCTTGTCCCTGACCGGAGTTCTGTTGTTGAACAGACGAATCGGCAAGCTGCAGACCTTGCTGAGCAAGCATCTCTCTCAAGCGAGGTAAGGTTTGTTCAATCACATCTCTCGCTTGCTGATTACTCACCGTAAAGTGCACGTTTGCCACGTCATTATTCATGGTCATGCGGATTTTCATTTGGCCCAATTCTGGTGGGTCGAGACGAATGTCCAAGTTCTTAAGGTTCTTAGACATCATCATTTGTACTTTTTCAGCCACTTGCTCATTGGCTAGCTCTTTGGTGAGCTGTAAGGGCGCTTGTTGAGCAGCTTGAATTTCAGCTCGCGTAGGTGCTGAACCCACCGTTGCCGTACCTTGTGCACCAGCCGCAGAAGCGATCTGCTGAGCAAAGGTCGAATCTTTAGAATCTTCTTTAGCACCCGCTTTACCCAAACCAGACAGTGCTGCTGCACCGGCGCCCGCTTTAAGAAGCGTATCAGTCGAGCCTGCTTTTGTGGCAGCTGGCGTTGCATTCATCGCCATTCCTTGCGCGGTTAAAGCTGGATCCAACGTTGCTTGCTGCTGAGGTGAAGCCACATTAGCTTGTTGAGCTGCGGCCTGTTGGGCTGCATGTGCATTATTGGCGTGCAGCATTGCCGCCTTGTCCGTAAGAGCATTGTTTGCTGATTGAGAAGCGGCCTGCGCTGACACTTGTTGTGTAGCCGTCGCTACAGCTGCTGTTGATGCTGCCGCAGCTAAGGCTTTAGTTTCGCTTGAATCCGTATTATCCCAATCGATAGCAGTGGGTTCACCAGACGCACTGTTCGCAACCGGAGCTTGACTTAGCAAAGCTGTTACTTGTTGTTGAACGTTAGCGAGCTGTTGATTCAACAGGTCTAGGTTAGAGGTCGCTTTAGCCAAAGCGGCTTGCTCATCAACCGTCAACTTAGCGCCACTTTGTTGCTTATCAAGCAAGCTATCGACAACAGACTGCTCTGATTCGATTTGTCCATTCAATTGGTTTAGCGCTTTGGTATGGGCATCTACTTGCTTTGCCAGTTCAATATCCACGGCTGACAATGCTTGGCTCTGCTCGGCAGCAACCGCACTAGCTGCATTCTTTTGGCTCAGCTCTCGGCTCATACTGGCTTCAATTTGTTCTGGAGTGACGCCTTTATCCATCAACTGTCGAATTTCAGTATCAGTTAGCTGAGAAACACCCTTACCTCCGGTAAGTACAGCGATTTCAGAATCGACTTCAAGGCTCTTCTCCTGATTTGCAGCCTTAGCTTGTTGTGTCGCCTTATCCGTAACGGAAACTCCTGCAACAGAAGCACCGGTGATATTACCTTGGGCTTGTTCTACCTGACCTTGCTGAGGCAAGCCTTTGCCGTTTGGCGCTTGATTTAGGGTTTTGTTTGCCTCATCCAATTGACCAAGCAATTTATTGCCTTCGCTCATCGCTGCATTGGCTTGCGATGCCTGCGTAGCACCATCTACCGCTGATGGACCCTGAGTTTGGGATTGAGCAATATGTTCTTTAGATTCGTTAGTCGTATCCTGCGCATCTTTACCATCTGCCTTATCTGCAACAGTCTTATCAGCGACAGTGCTATCAGTGCCCGAATTGGCTTTGAGCTGAGCCTCAGATCCAGACGCAGCCTCTGCTGATGTTTTATCAGCAGCTTTCTCGCCTTCTACTTCTGAAGCTGCTTGCTTGCTTTGCGCTTCGCTCACTTCGTCAGTAGCCTTTGATTCAGCGGAATCACCTTTGTTCGCTTCGGCTGACGCTTCACCTTCGGTAGATGTCTGTTTAGTATCAGGTTTCGCAGTGCTTTCTGTGTCTTTTGCTGCGACTTTACTGTCACTTTCTTCAAAGCCGAGCGCATCTTTAAAGGACTCAAAGAAACCTTTAGAGTCGCCGGTTTCTTCTACCTTGGAAGAGGCAGAACCGGTGTCCAACAACGATGACATTTTGTTGGTCGCTGAATTTGAGGAAAGACTAACATTCATATATACAAGCTCTATCTACTAGCTTTGCTGCCATGAATCAGGCAACAAAAAGAAAGTCGGATGCTTTTCATGCCTTTGGTGGGCATAACGCGCAATTTTATATAAAACGGAGCAAGAAACATGCCTATAAGTTCGGTTTTCACAATATAGAGAACAGCACTGACGTCATTCGTGGCTTAGGATCACATCTTCTTTCGGCTGTATAACAGAGTCGAAAATTCATCCATTTGCTTTTGTTCTCTTCGATCTTGCAGCTTTGCTTTCTCTTTCTGCTTTTTCTCCATCAACCACTCGTAGGATTTACGTTTTTTGCGTAACTCCATCCAGTAGCTTTGGCAGTTGTCGACTTGATTTTTAAAGTGGTGCTCGGCTTCTCTCTGTTTGGATAATGTTTCATCCAACTGAGTTAAGAAGCGGTTCAAGTGACCATATTGGCTCGCCGTTAAGCCTGCCTTGCCGCGGTCAACGAGCTGCTGACAGTAATCCAGTCGATACTTTTCAATCTGCGCAACCTGCTCATAGTAGCCTTGCAGCTCAGAGTTCGCTTTGTTGAGCGCAAGTACCGCTTGGTTCTCTTGATCTTTGGCTTGATCGAGCAAAAATTCTAATGCGTTATCCATGACTAACCTTATTCACCCGTTAGCCACCCAATACATGTTTCAACATGTTGACGCACATGTCGTATGGGACGGTCTCTTTCATCTTCTGCTGCAAGTACTCATCCAGTTTTGGTTTCAACGTGAAGGCACTATCGATTGCTGGATCCGTTCCTGGCTTGTAAGCACCAATTGACACCAAATCTTGGTTTTTACGGCAGATAGACAGCACTTGCCTTACCGCTTTCGACATCAAGACATGTTCTTCAGTGGTGATTTGCGGCATAACACGACTGACGGATTTCTCAACGTCAATCGCTGGGTAGTGACCGGCATCGGCCATCTCACGAGATAACACAACGTGACCATCGAGAATTGCTCGCGACGCATCCGCAATCGGATCTTGTAAGTCATCGCCTTCGGTTAACACGGTAAAGAAAGCCGTGATAGAACCTTGTTCATCATTGCCGTTACCTGCTCGTTCCACCAGCGCAGGAAGCTTAGCGAAGACTGATGGCGGATAGCCCTTGGTTGCTGGCGGCTCACCCACAGACAGAGCAATTTCACGCTGAGCTTGAGCAAAACGGGTCAATGAATCCATGAGTAGCAGAACATCTAAGCCTTGGTCGCGGAAGTACTCGGCGACAGCCAACGCGGTTTGACAGCCTTTTAAGCGCATCAATGGTGATGAGTCGGCAGGAGCGGCAACAACAACCGAACGCTTACGGCCATCTTCACCAAGAATCTCTTCAATAAATTCTTTAACTTCTCGTCCACGCTCACCGATTAGGCCTACGACCACTACTTGCGCAGTTGTGCCTCGAGTCATCATGCCCAGAGTTACGGATTTACCGACACCAGAGCCAGCAAACAGACCGATACGTTGCCCTTTACCCACGGTTAGCAAACCATTAATGGCTTTCAAGCCGACATCGAGTGGTTCAGAAATCGGTTTACGAGCTAACGGGTTGATTGGCTCCGCATTAAATGAAGCGCGTTGCTCTGTATAGATTGGACCTAAACCGTCGAGTGGATTACCTACGCCGTCGATCACTCGACCGAGCAGTTCCATTCCAACAGGGATACCACTTTCGGTAGTCATTGGCGTGACGCGAGCGCCAGGTAAGATCCCGGTGATTTGCTCACTCGGCATCAAAAATAGGTTATCGCCAGAGAAACCGACGACTTCGGCTTCCATCTGACCAGACATGGTTTCGACTAAACACAAACTTCCGATTGGCGCTTTACAGCCGGTCGCTTCAAGCGTTAAGCCAACAACGCGTACTAACTTACCTGAGGCAATCGGTCGTGATTTTAACCCTTCGACTTTGTACTGACTGAGACGGTTCGCTAACTCAAGCATTACTCATGACCCTGGTGACGGTTTGCACCGCAGAAGTTTTGAATGACGTTCTTTACGCGATCTTCCATACGGTAGTTAACGCTCGACTCACCTGCTTCGATTTGCACGTCACCACGGTTGAGTGCTGGCTCTGCTACCAGTGTCCAATTACGACAGTCCAATTCAGTTTCGCCATACGCAGAGCGAATGATCGCGACATCTTCTGGGTTAAGCTTCAATGTGATGGCATGACCAGAGATCGGCAACGACTCTACCGACTCTTTAACGGTATCTAATATGATTTGTGGATTGGTTTGTACTTCAACATGAACCACTTCTTTGACCATGGTAAGCACCATATCGACCAATTGCTTCTCCACCTGAGCGTTCATCAGCTCTAACGGTTGAGCAAACTGGTTTGCCAGCCCCATGAAGACGGCCACTTGTTGTTGAATGTATTCTTGACCCGCGGTTACGCCTTCAAGCTTGCCGGCTTCGTTGCCTTCTTCGTGACCTGCGGCAAAACCTTCTTCTTTACCTTTTTCATAACCTTGCTTAAAGCCCGCTTCTTGGCCTTGATGCAGCCCTTCCTGATAAGCGCCTTGTTTAATCAGCTCGATTTGCTCTTCAGTCAGAACCAGCTCTTCATCTTCAATGGCTTCTTCAACCGTTGGCATCCAACTAGGGTCGTAGTTAAAAGCGGTTTCTTTGGCTTGTTTGCTCACGTCAGAGGTGTAGTCAGGCAGCCCCCATTTCTGAGGTTGGGCAACCGTATTATCTTCTTCAGGGCGAAGGAAGCCGCGTTTTCTATCACCTGACATATCAGTACCTATCTATGAGTGGCTTAACTGTATTGTGAATTCAAGCAGTTAAACTGAGTTAATCTGTGGTTCGAGATTGGATAAAGAAAAGCCCCAACAGTGTGGGGCTTTTGAGATTTCTGTATTAAAGGAACTCGTCGGCGCCACCAGACAGCATAATTTCGCCACTGTCTGCCATCTTCCTCGCGATACCCAAAATCTCTTTCTGAGCCGCTTCAACATCAGAGACTTTGACTGGCGGCATCGCCTCAATATCGTCTCTCATCATATCGGCAGCACGTTTAGACATGTTCTTGAAGATCTTCTCACGTAGACCTTCATCTGCACCTTTAAGTGCTTTCTGTAGAATATCTTGTGGAACATCACGTAGTAGTCGTTGAACACCTTGGTCATCAACTTCAATAAGGTTTTCAAAGACAAACATCAGATCTTGAATCTGTGTTGCCATGTCTTCGTCTTGGTCACGGATTTGATCCATCAAGACGCCTTCCACGTTGTTATCCATGTAGTTCATGATCTCAGCCGCGGCTTTCAGGCCACCAATTTTGGCAGCTTGAGCACCCGCTTGACCCGCGAACTGTTTCTCCATGATTTCATTCAGTTCAGCAAGCGCCGAAGGTTGAACTTCTTCAAGGTTGGCAATACGCATCATCAGATCCAGACGAACTCGCTCTGGGAACTGAGACAGGATCTCAGCCGATTGATCGGCATCGAGGTACGACAACACAATAGTTTGAATTTGAGGGTGCTCGTTGATGATAATGCTCGCCACCTGACGAGGATCCATCCACTTAAGCGAATCCAAACCTTTCGAACCTGTGCCGAGAAGGATTTGGTCAACAAGGTTATTCGCCTTGTCTTCACCCAGAGCAGCAACTAACGCATTACGCATGAAGTCTTCGCTGCCCATACCAATGTTGGTGTACTTCTGAATATCATCTAAGAAAGCACGGTGCACAGCGCCTACTTTCTCTTGGGATAGGTCTGTAGCTCGCGCCATCGCACTACCCACACGCTGAACCTGCTTTGGCTCTAGGTGACGAATAATACCAGCAGCATCTTCTTCATTTAAACTGAGCAACAAGATCGCAGCGCGCTCATCGCCTGAGATAGAGCCGATATCCACGCTAGAGACATCAAGCACTTCACCGCCTTCAGTTTGTTGTGGAACTATTTCGTTAGCCATCTACCATCCAATTCTTAACTACTTGAGCTGCTAGCTCTGGTTCATTCGCTACAAGTGCACGTACTGCTTTCAGCACGTCCTCGTCTTTATGAAGGTTTGGTAAGTCGATACTTGAACCAAATTCAAACAGCTCACCACCTTCAATATCACCACCAATTAAGCTGGTTTCGCCGTCGGCACCAATTGGCATGCCATCAGGTCCGTACATCTGTTCATCGTTGTCTGCTGCTGGGTTAAGCAGTTTCTTCATTGCAGGGCGAACAAGTACCAACACCACCACAATGATAACCAAGGCACTTGCAAACCAACGAACCCAATCATTGAAGTTTGGATGCTCCCAGATTGGCACATCAGCAACAACATCTGTTACTTGAGGTGCAAACTGCATGCTTAATACGTTGAGCAAATCACCACGAGTTTCATCAAAGCCCACCGTACCAATCAGTACTTGGCGAATCGCATTGATTTCGCTCGCCGGGATTGGCGTATGAACCACTTCACCCGTATCTGGGTTCAAGGATTGGCGGTCTTTGATCGCAACAGAAACCGTCTGACGATTAACCGTGCCGCTCTGTTTACGTTCATGACTGATGGTGGTGTCTAGCTCAAAGTTTCGAGTCGCTTCTTTGTGAACAGAGCCTTGGCCTGTCATCGCGCCGTCTTTCATCTGAGCCACATCTTGTGGAATTGAGGCATCCGCTGGAGGCTGGTTACTCAACGCACCCGGAATACCCGCCACAGTATTGCCGTTGTTGTAATCTTCTAAGGTGTATTCACTTCGAGTCGCCGGTGTATTCGGATCAAAACGTTTTCTTGTTTGCTCCACAGCACTGAAATCAAGCTGAATATCAACCTGAGCAGTGTAGTTACCAAACCCAAGAATAGGAATCAGGATAGAGTCAATTTTTTCACGCAGCGCTTGCTCTTGATTACGCTCTAACTCGTGTTCTTTACGACGCGCCGCAGACATAGGGTCTTGAGAACCTGAGCTCAACAATCGACCATGCTGATCGGTCACCGTAATACGTGAGGTCTTCATTCCCGGAACAGCACTTGCCACCATATCCACAACAGAATCGACTTCTTGCTGCTTGAGGTTAGTACCGGTTTTCAGGGTTAGGAATACCGAGGCGGAAGCTTCTTGATTATGACGTACAAAAACACTCTGCTTCGGCAGGGCCAATAAAACCTGAGCTTTACGCACCTGTTTCATCTGCTCAATGGCTTTGGCAAGTTGTCTTTCACGGCTTAATTTAAGGCGTTCTTGTTCTAAACGTTGTGATACACCAAAACCCATGTCTTGCATGAGGATGTCATCACCCGCGTTTCGCTCTTGATTCAAACCCGCTCGTACCATATTAAGCTTTAATGAGTTGTACTCACTCGCCGGTACTGAGATGGTATTGCCTTCAAGCGTGTAATCGATCTTTTGCAGATCTAAGTAATCAAGAACGGGGATCAATTCTTCTGTTTCGTAAGCCCCTAATGGACGCATTTCTGGCTCTTTCACCCAGAAAAACAGCATCACAATCAGCGCTACACAGATAGAGATAGAAAGGACTAAGACGACCTGACGAAGTAAATCAAGATCACCGACAGCCATATCGAACTTCGATGAACTGCGTTCACCTAGATCGGGATTTTGCCCTTCTCCGTCTAGCTCAGAGCCTGCAATAAGTGCATGGTCGTTGCTATCGCTTACGGTTAAATCTGTTGTTTGACTATTATCTGCCACTATTTAACTACCCAACTTATACCGGCATATTCATCAGCTCTTTGTACGATTCGACCAATTTATTTCTAATTTGGATCGTCGCCTCAAAAGCCACACTAGATTTATTACGAGCAATCATCACGTCCGATAGGGATACGCTTTGGTCGCCACTATCAAAACGAGCTTGAAGATCACCTGAGGTCTTTTGTAATGAGTTCACATTATTGATGGCATTAGTCAGCATGTTGCCAAAATCTGCACCGACCGCTTGCCCCGTTGCTGCGGGACGCGCGCTGGCAGCTTCGACCATCATTGCCTGCATTTCGCCTTGTAAACCATCTATTCTCATCTACTACCTCAGGAGTCAAAATTATGACCATCTATTTAGCTATATTATTGACAGAGCAATTAGCGTGCCACACATTTAATTGACTAGATATCGTATTACACTAGTCAGAAAGCTGACACTACTAATCTATCCTCAGTTTGGGATATCTATTCCAGCATCGCGCATTTTAGCCAACTTGTAACGCAGTGTACGAGGGCTAATGCCCAGTTTTTCAGCCATATCTTTGCGTCGGCCATTACATGCAATCAGGGTTTCAAGAATGATCGCATACTCTTGATCTCTAAGCTCATTACCTAACCCTTCGCTGCTAGCCGCGATTTTATTGATTGGGTTTGCTTCGGCAATCGGCTTAATTTCTGGCGCAGCTACGTCACTGCCTTCGACGATTTGTTGTAGGCTGCTTGCGTCTTGCCAATCGACACCTTCAAGAAGGATATGCTCACCAGAGATGTTCTCTTGTTCGCTCAATATTAGCGCACGCTGTACCACATTGTCTAATTCGCGAACATTGCCCGGCCACGGATAATTGACGAGTTTGCTGATCGCTTGTGCTGACATAACGGGTACAGGCATACCAAGTTTGGTGCAGTGGCGCTCAACTAAGTGCTTGGCTAAAGGCTCAATATCGCCTTTACGCTCGCACAATGGAGGCCAAGAAATTGGGAATACATTCAGGCGGTAGTATAAATCCTCACGGAAATTCCCTTCAGAAACATACTGTTTAAGGTCTCGGTTACTGGTCGCTAATACACGAACATCCAATTTGATGCTCTTACGACTACCTAATCGCTCAACTTCGCGCTCTTGCAAAACACGCAGTAGTTTGGCTTGTAGGCTAAGATCCATTTCACTGATCTCATCCAACAGAATTGTACCGCCCTGCGCTTGCTCGAATTTCCCCGGGCAAGCTTGAATAGCGCCAGTAAATGCGCCTTTTTCATAACCAAACAGGGTCGCTTCTAACATGTTGTCTGGGATCGCCGCGCAGTTAATCGCGACAAACGGGCCATCTTTTCGGCTAGAAGCATTGTGAATGTAGCGAGACATCACCTCTTTACCAGAACCACTCGGGCCCAACACCATGACGTTGGCATCGGTTTTCGCAACTTTATCAGCCAGCATCATTAGCTTGATACTTTTTTCATCAGCAACGATAGCGTCGCCGTTGTCATCCGACTTTACAGGCGCATAACGGCTGACCATGTTGAGCAGCACTTCTGGCGCAAATGGCTTTGCCATATAGTCGATAGCGCCCTCTTTCATTGCAGCAACGGCATCTTCGATGTTGGCGTACGCTGTCATTAGCAATACCGGCAAATTTGGCCAATGCTGCTTAATGTTTCTCAATAGTGCCAAGCCACCCATGCCCGCCATCTGCACGTCAGATACGACAATATCAACGGAGTTCGATTTTAATTTGACCAGAGCATCTTCCGCACAATCCGCTTCCAGCCATTCATAGCCAGCAAGCGCGAGTGTGTCGACAAGGGCTTCGCGTAGACCTTCATCATCTTCGACGATTAACACTTTGCTTTGAGCCATAGGATTCTCCAGTGTAAATTCAGTTAAAACTTATTAGTCTTCAGAAGAAGCACTTCTTTCAAGCGGTAGACACATGGTAAAGCATGCGCCGTCGCCTTCTTCTGATATCAATTCCAGTCGGCCTTCATGTGCTCGACATACCATTTGTACAACCGCTAAGCCTAGACCTGTACCTTGTGAACGAGTGGTAAAGAAGGGTTCCATTATTTTACCTTGAAGCTCTTTCGGTACGCCGGGGCCACTGTCTTGCACTGATATCTTAAGCTCGCCATTTACGGGCCTAAAAAACACATCGATCTGCGATTCCTTACCCGCAATTTGAACCGCGTTCAACACTAGGTTGCTTAACGCTGAGGCGATAGCATTGGCGTTGCCGAACATTTGAGTCTGTTCGCCCTCAACTTCTTGGCAATAATCAATCTGGTTAGTTTTCAATGCCGCTTCCACCATAGGGTGAAATTCAGTGATCAATTCAGCCACAGTAAATGGCTTAACGACTTTGTTGTCACCACCTTTGGCAAACAACAGCATGTCGTTCACTTGCTTCTCTAAGTCATGCAATCTATCCATAAGCTTAGATTGAAAACGCGTTTTTGTTGCCGGCGGCAGATTTGGCGCGGCAAGGTTTGATGCATACAGCATCGCACTTGAAAGCGGCGTTCGCACTTGATGGGCAAGCGAGGCCACCATTCTACCTAATGAAGACAAACGCTGAAGATCACTCACGCGAGACTGCAATAGTCGGGTCTCGGTCAGATCGGTAATCAAAATCAGCTGACCCGTGGTAGAGGCTGAAATCGCCAAACGCACTTTTCGCCCGTTCTTCAATGAGATCTCATGACCGTCATCGTCTTTTGGGTCAAAGGCACTTTGAATCACTGAAAACCACTTCTCGCCAACCAACTCAACACCAAGAATACGATGCGCTTCAGGGTTCGCTTCTCTCACTTCGCCGTGTGTATCTAACAAGATAACCCCAGCTGGCATCACGTCGAGTACTTGCTTATAGCGCTCAACCTGCTGTTCAACAGAATCTAGGTGTGATTGATTTTCTGGTTCGTTAGATACGCGCATGTCAAAAATTTGCCTCAAATACTAAAACAGCCTGAGACGTACAACACGAGTCAGGCTATTTGCTATATTTATCACATAGTTAAGCAAGCAACAACTCGACTATGGTTTATCTGTTCACTTAGCTAGAGTTACCAAATAGCTAAAAAGTGTGTGCTAGTTTTTCGTTTTCATCGAAAATTGGACACTATCGCTGCAAGTTATATTTACGCATTTTTTCAACCAGAGTGGTTCTACGCATTCCAAGCATGTCAGCAGCACGAGCAACAATGCCGCCCTGCGCTTCCAACGCTTGATTGATCATATTCACTTCCATATCCGCGAGTAGCTCTTTCAAGTTAACCCCTTCTGGCGGTAACTCTTGAGGCGCATTAGCATTGTCGGCAATATCATCTTGCTGATCAAAACTGAAATCTTCTGAGAATAAGTCAGCAAGTGCATCACGCTCTTGCTCCTCTTCAGATCCAAAGCTATTAAACTCTGGCTGGAACTCAGGGATATCGCTGTATCGATATTTAGTTGGCAGGTGATTCACATCAACCAAGCTGTTTGGATACAAGATAACCATTCGTTCAACCAGGTTCGCTAGTTCACGAACGTTACCTGGCCAGTAATGCTCCATCAAAGAGTTGATAGCACGAGCCGTGAAACAGATAGGCATGCTGCCTTCCGCTTCCATTCGAGTCATCAGCTCTTGAAGCAACAGTGGAATATCTTCTTTACGGTCTTGAAGTGCAGGCATTTCAATCGGGAATACATTCAAGCGGTAGTAAAGATCTTCACGGAACGAATCATCGTCGATCATATCTTCAAGGTTGCGGTGGGTTGCCGCAATCACTCTAACATCAGCTTGTATGGTGCTATTGCCACCTACACGCTCAAAGCATCGCTCTTGCAGTACTCGTAGCAGTTTAACTTGCATCGCCATCGGCATATCGCCAATTTCATCAAGAAACAGTGTGCCACCTTCAGCCAATTCAAAACGGCCTTTACGTGCGGTAATCGCCCCAGTAAATGCGCCCTTCTCATGACCAAACAGTTCACTTTCAAGCAAATCAGGTGGAATCGCTCCACAGTTTACAGGAACAAAAGGCCCTGAACGACGTTTAGAGTGATAGTGAATGTTACGCGCTACGACTTCTTTGCCTGTACCAGATTCACCAAGAATCAGCACGTTCGCTTCCGTAGAAGAGACTTGTTCAATTAAGTGACGTACTTCTTGAATGCCAGCACTTTGTCCTACTAGGCTGCGAAACAGGGTGTTCTTGCGTGCCGAAGACACAACTTGAACACCTTTGCGGCCTAAGAAGTCTTTACAGTGTCTTAATGCATCACTTAATTGCGGGTAGTTAAGAGGAAGTTCAAGCTCACCAACATAGTTAGTCAACTCGTCAACCGGGTGATTGTTTTTGCCAATCACCAGTAAAGGGATGTGATTGGCGTGAACAAGCTTCTCATTCAGTAATGCGTTGAAGCCTTTACCTTTAATGGTACCAATAATGCAGCCGGCCCACTGTAGTGACCAGTCAACTTTACGTGCTTGTTCAGAGCTGATTACTTCGCAGCTCTCTCCTACAAACTCTAATATTGTGCTTAAATTGTGACGATCTTGAGCGTTATCGTCGACGACAAGCAGTTTTGCCAAACCTTGCATAAGTAGGAATTATTGCCTTTATTTTGGTGCGATGCGGAAAAACGGTGAGCAACGTAGTCTATAAACCAGTGAAAAGTATCAACGATTACGGTCTACGTGGACAAATTTAGGAAATCAGCAACGAAAAAAGCCATTAGGCTATCTAATGGCTTCTATTTTATTTGATAAAAAAAATAAGGCAACCAACCAATTAAGGGATATGAGATTGGTTAAAACTGCAATTTTTCTTTAAATTCCTACGTCAGCGGACGTCAAGTTGTGATATTCGTTCGGAATTTGGTCCCAAGCGCTCTTAATTTCGCGAATAATATCGATAACATCATCAATAGGCTGTGGGTCATTTTTGTGATTTGCCGCAGAAATTTGCGTGATCATGAACTCATAAAGTTGATCTAGGTTTTTCGCAATATCGCCACCATCGTCCATAGATAGGCAACTACGTAGGCTAATAATGATATCTAGAGCCTTACCAAGTCGCTCACCTTTCACAGGGATGTTGCCTGCTTGCATTGCCGCTTTGCCTTGAATCAAACGCTCGATAGCACCGGCCATTAGCATTTGTACAATCTTATGCGGTGAGGCAGCCGTTAGCTGACTATCCACTGATACCTTTTTATATGCCTGTAAAGAACCGCGCATAGTAAACCTCTTCTATAAAAACTTTTTGTATTGTTGAACTGATTTAGCACCGTGACGATATTTGTGTAGGGTCTTACCTACTCGACTCGTCTCAGACTGCATCAATTCGACTAATTTTCTGGTTCTGGTAATGGCTTCAAACCATTCAGAACTTTGCTTAACGTCGGGATGTGAGTCGATTATTTGAAGCACGTTTTGCAATAACTGTTCTCTGTTATCGACAAGCTGCGTTATTTCTTCAGCATTAATTTCACTAAATTCCAGTTTAGAGATAATTAGTTGATCGAGTTCACAAAGCTCTTGTAGCTGACTATTCATCTATTAGCCCAACGCATTCATCATACTGCCCAGCTGAGATTGCATCTTACTGGTCGCATCTTGCATGGCTGTGAACTTAGAGTGGGTACGGCTCTCTAGGCTGTCCATGCGGCGGTCGAGCGCGCTTTGGTCATCAACCAAGCGGTAGTTTTGCTCGACCAAGCTCTTTTCTCTAGTACGGATTGAACCCGTGATACCTGTGATACCTTGAATCGCATCTTCCACTTTTTTGGCGAAACCGTTGTTGCCACCAAAGAACTCACCCAACTTATCAAAGTTATTGTTGAGTTGACGGTCAAGCATATCGTAGTTGATTTCTAGCGAGCCTTGTCTTGTGGTGGTGATACCGAATTCAGTCAAAGACTTTAGATTGTCTGGCGCACCTTCGATACTTGATGAGAACACCCCTTTCAATCGGGAGTCGGCGTTACGCACTGTACTGTCACCAGAGAGCGGGCCTTTTTGACCAGTCGTTGGATCAACACCCGCGAGGTCTTTCGACACTTGATAGAACTGGTTATAAGAGCTCACAAAGGATTCGATATCTTGGCGAACACTGTTACGGTCGTACTCCACACCAATTTCTGCCGGCGGCTTATCTTTTGGCGTTTTTCCTTTCACCGTAATATCAATACCTTCAATGGCATCTTCAATCACATTGTTATTACTAGAGAGTTGAGCAACACCATCTAGGACAACCATAGAATCTTGGCCAGCCTGAACTTCAGTCATTCCACTATAGGTATCAAAAGATTGCTGTGCTTGTTCAAGGTCTGCTTGCGCTTTATCGACCTTCTCTAAGAGCTCGCGCTCTTCGGGTTCTAATTTGGCACGCTCAATTTTCTTGGCTTGCTCTGCGGTGAGTTCGCCTTTTTGAACTTTCTCAGCCAACTCCGCTTTTTCTTGTGAAATCTTCTCTTCGATACGAGCTTGTTCCGCCTCAAGCTTTTGCTGGGCTTCTTTTGGCGTCACGTAGGAATCCGTCAACGTACCTGAGGCAGCATTTGACCATCCCGGTACATCAGGTGCCTTCTCTATTGCTTTTTCATCAAGCTCAAGTTCTGGTGTATAGTAAGAGTCAAGAAGCGTACCAGAGGCAGTTTCCGTCCAACCTGGGATATTGTCTTCAGGCATGACAGATTTTGCCGCTTTAGCTGCATCAAGAGCTGCTTGGCCGTCGGCGGCGGCTTGTTCTCCGTAGCTAAGGCTTTGAGAGTCTTCGTCAGCAACGGAGGTAGAATCAGTTTGGGATGCAGGGATGACATTGCCATCTTTATCGAGTGTTTCATTCGCATTTGGGTCATCGCTAGCGATCACTTCATCGATGAGTTCAACGGCTTTTCCTGCAGGGGTTAGAGCTAGAATATCTTGAGCAGCAACGCGCGCTTTCTCTAGCGCTTTAACACGTTCTTCAAGCGTTTTGTATTCGAGTTTTTTTAAGGGATTGGCAGCATCTGACTCAACATTAATGTTGATCTGCTGATCTGAACCAGACTGGTTCGAGGCAATAATAAGTCTTGGACCTTCGACATCGTTGATAATAGATGCACGAACGCCTGGGTTGCTATCTGCACCGTTGATACCACGAACAACTTCGATAAGTCTCGATCTGTCGCCAACTTGCACGTCAAAGCTGTCATCACCAAGCGAAACCTGCAGCTTACCTGGGCCAAATTTCATGTCTTCTGACAGTACATCAGAAGCCACTTTATGGCTTTGGGCAAGCTGCAACACATCGATGGCATATTTGCCAGCGATCGCTTCGGTAGTCGCGGTTGCAGAGACAAGCGCTTCATCGGTACTTTCCACTGTTCGCACAGCAAAAGCTTTTTCCTGACGAAAGTTTGTCATCAGGTTTTTCATCGAATCAAGGGATTCTCTGAGTCTTCCATAGGCACTAATGCTGGTATCGATTCGCGTTCGTTCATTGTCGATTCGTTGCTGTTTAGGTACACGCTCCGAATCAACAATTTTGCTGACCATGGAATTGATATCCATGCCAGACGAAATCCCCATTGGGCCAAAACTCATTAAACCACCTCAATAATACGACTTAAACCTTCACCTCAAATATTCGACTATTCGAGTTTTGGGCTGCTAGGCGTCTTAGAATTTCAAGCATTTCTTCATCGGGTATTTGGCGAATAATATCGCCGGTTGTGGTCTCATAAATGGTCACCACATCCCTACCTGACTCTTCATCGACTTTAAAGGCAACACCCTTATTGAGAGAGGAGATAAACTCGTTTACCTTCTCCACCATTTTGACTCGCTCTTCATCATTTAACTCTTGTCTATGTTGAGCTAATTGAATCGCCGCTTCGGTAGCTTCCTCTTTCGATTTCTCTACCTTGTCATAAGATGTTGCTTCTTTTAGTCGCGAAAGACTCGACGCACTACTACCTTCATCGCTTGCAATTTTAATGCCATTAGGTGAGCCATAAGGCTGGATGTTCGATGCGTTAGATGATATTTCCATAACACTCTCCCTCCCTCCTTTATGAGCCAAACAGTAAAACTCTACCCAGAGTAGAGTTTACCGCTACTTACCGAGGTAAGTTTAGCCCAATAAGCTTAGAGCTGCTGATGGTGACTGTTTTGCTTGAGCTAGGATAGAAGTACTCGCCTGTTGTAGGATTTGAGACTTCGTCATAGCTGTTGTTTCTTTCGCGTAATCGGTATCTTTGATACGGCTCTTAGACGCATTAACGTTTTCGTTGATGTTGTCTAAGTTGCTGATTGCATGGTCAAAACGGTTTTGGAAAGCACCTAGAGAAGCACGTTGGCTATCAACAGATTTTAGAGCACCATCAATGATAGATACTGCTTCGTTTGCACCTGCAACAGAAGTTACGTCGATATCGTTAACGGTAACGTCTTTACCAGCACCGATACCTAGTTCGCCCGCAAGGCTGCCGCCAAACTCAACATCACCTTCAACTTTTTGGCTTGAAGCGAAAAGTTGCAGTTTACCGCCTTCACCCACAGACGCTTTAACGTCTTGGCTTTGACCGTTGATGTAAGTTGCTAGCTCTTCGATATCGTTGCCTTCTTTAGCAGAGATAGATAGCTCTTGCGCTTCACCAAACTTATCGTTGTATTTGATTGTTAAATCAGCACCCGCACCTACACGCCAAGAAGCATCTTTGCCTTCTGTAACGCCGTAGCTCTTACCACCCATGTCTTGAGTGTCAGTACGCATGTTGCTCATAGATAGCATTACTGCTTCACCTGAGTCAGCACCGATTTGGAAAGATTGGCTGCCGTAAGTACCGTTCAGAAGCTTGTTACCACCAAAAGAGGTCGTTTCAGCGATACGGTTAAGTTCTGTGTTTAGAGCAGAGACTTCTTCTTGGATCGCAACACGTTCAGATTTGCTGTTCGAACCGTTTGAAGATTGAAGAGAAAGGTCACGCATACGTTGTAGAATGTTGGTTGACTCATTCATTGCACCTTCAGCTGTCTGTGCAATAGAGATACCGTCATTCGCGTTTTTCACAGCCATATCTAGGCCACGGCTTTGCGACGTTAAGCGGTTAGAGATTTGTAGGCCTGCAGCATCATCTTTTGCGCTATTGATTTTATAGCCAGAAGACAAACGCTCCATTGATTTTTGAGTACCTTCAGCCGCGCTATTCAGGTAGCGCTGAGCCGTCATTGCAGACACATTAGTGTTTACATTAATCGCCATAGTTGATCTCCTTTAGGCATTTTTTAATGCACTTATGTGACTCTCACCTCACACAAATACATGTCAATTTGTTTATGCACCAGTGTCTCTCTCACCTTACATTGGTACATATCATTTCTCTCAATCCCTTTAACGGCCCCTTAATTAGAAGCTTTAATAAAAAATGCGATTTTTTTCGTATTCTTTTCAACAACAAAGGAAAGTGTGATCGGGCTTCAATTAATAGGGCGACATTCGCTAAAGTTGCCCCATTATTTAAGTTAATGAGCGTAGTGTTGAATATAAAGTCAGAAGAGATCCCTGATATCTCGTTCTACTCGATTCTGGGGTGACGAAAGACTGCTTCGATGTAGTAAGCGAGGAAACCATCATTTCCCAATTCCCGTCACTCCCTACAGTGAGGAGCGAGCGTGATAGGGAATCTCGCTTTCCAATCAACGACCAACACCAAAACTCCCCCTTCTCCAAATTGCAGGCAATAAAAAACCCAGCCGAAGCTGGGTCTGTTTAGCGCTCATCTCTCACCACGAGCTAATTTGTGGAAGCCTAACGTTGACGCTTATAGTCAACGTGGCTTTTTAATCGATTAACCTAGTAGGCTAAGTGCCGAGTTCGGTGCTTGCTTCGCTTGAGCAAGAATCGAGCTTGAAGCTTGAGAAAGGATCTGAGATTTAGTCATCTGAGTCGTTTCTTTCGCGAAGTCGGTATCTTTAATTCGGCTCTTAGATGCGTTAACGTTCTCGTTAATGTTGTCTAAGTTGCTGATAGCGTGGTCGAAACGGTTTTGGAAAGCACCTAGCTCAGCACGGTGGCTATCTACATACTTAAGTGCCGCATCGATAATAGCTACAGACTCTTGTGCGCCGCCAACTGATGTTACGTCGATAGTATCAACCGTTACGTCTTTGCCAGGTTGTATGCCTAGTTCGCCAGCCAGGCTGCCAGAGAATGCCACTTCGCCTTCAACCTTGTTGTTACCAGTAAACATTTGTAGCTTACCGTCTTCAGTTACAGACGCTTTAACAGAGTCTTGTTGACCGTTGATGTACGTTGCTAGCTCTTCGATGTCGTCACCCGCTTTTGCGCTGATGTCGATTTCTTGTGCTTGACCGAAGTTATCAGTGAACGACATTTTTAGGTCGTTAGAGCCTGCTTGAACGTTCCAATCTTTATCTTTCGCGTTCTCAGTTTGGTAGCTCTTACCACCCATCTGAGCGTTATCAGAGCGCATGTCTTTCAGTTGAAGCATTACCGCTTCACCGTTGTCTGCACCGATTTGGAATGATTTAGTACCGTGAGTACCGTTAAGCAACTTGTTGCCACCAAAAGACGTCGTTTCCGCGATACGGTTCAGTTCGTCGTTCAGCGCTGTTACTTCTTCTTGAATCGCTACACGCTCAGATTTTGAGTTTGAGCCGTTTGAAGATTGTAGAGACAAATCACGCATACGTTGCAGGATGTTAGTCGTCTCATTCATTGCACCTTCAGCTGTTTGTGCAATTGAGATACCGTCGTTCGCGTTACGTACAGCAACATCAAGACCACGACTTTGAACGTTCAAACGGTTCGAGATTTGTAGACCCGCAGCGTCATCTTTTGCGCTGTTGATTTTTGAGCCAGAAGCTAGACGCTCCATTGATGTTTGTTGTGCGCTGTTTGCGTTGTTTAGGTAACGTTGCGCTGTCATCGCTGAAACGTTTGTATTTACATTCACTGCCATGGTGATTTCTCCAATTGATTTTCCGGTATAGCGGTTTCCGACGTCTCGGAAAACCAAGTAGTTCTCTCAAAGTTACTTTTAATAACGGCGCGAAAATCAGAAGCTTTAGAAAAACTTTCAAAAAACCACAAAAAAAATATTAATCTAATATTTATCAACAACTTAATTTTCATCATTTTCTAATACAGCGATAGATTTCAATTGGAAAAAGATCTTAATCTGTTCAGAAAGCGTACGAACCGCCGTCTAAATGGCTCAAGGTGGAGAAATGATCAATCGCCAAAGATCTCCGAGTTAGGCAGATCTTGTGTAATAGATGAGATTATTTATCGTGAAGAAGAACAGTCAAATAGAGATTTGAAAAAGGTAGAGCGAGAAAATTCGCAGGAAAGTAAATAGCAAAAACAAGAAATACAGAAAGGAAAAAGCCCCTTTTCCTTTGAGAGAACCGGGGCTAGTTGGCGCGTCAGAGCCTGTGTGGAGATCATCGAGAAATGAACACATTTCCGACTTGCCGTTGCATTCTTACTGTAAAAATGGATAGCAGGTGAGAGATGAGAGAGCTAAACACTCAATAGTAAGTATGCTTGCCAGTTTCCCTTGCTGCATGGCTCACGTCTGAACACGAGCAGCGAGTTCAACCAATAACTATTGCAATAGTGACATCGCAGAGTTAGGCAACTGTTTCGCTTGAGCAAGTATCGAAGTACCTGCTTGTTGCAGAATTTGTGATTTGGTCATTTGCGTCGTCTCTTTCGCAAAGTCCGTATCTTTGATTCGGCTGTTTGAAGCGTCTACGTTCTCTTGTACGTTTGCCAAGTTATTAATACTGTGGCTTAGACGGTTCTGCTTTGCACCCAAATCAGCACGCTGTGAATCTACGTATTTCATTGCAGAATCAATCACGCTAATAGCATTCTGTGATCCTGCTACGCTCATCAAACTAATATCTTGAACCGATGTTGCGCGGCCTTCACTCTTAATACCTAGCTCAGACGCTAGACCACCAGAGATAGACATTGGGCCGTCAAGGTCAGGTTCAGCAACGAACAGTTGAATGCGACCATCATCAGTAACCGATGCGTTCACAAGATCAGACTGACCATTAATGTAAGTCGCAAGCTCTTCGATATCATCGCCCGCTTTGGTATTGATATCTAAAACGATGTCTTCACCCGCTTTGGTTTTGAATTCGAACTTAAGATCGCTCGCTGTTGGCGGCACTTCCCAGTTCTTATCTTTCGCGTTTTCTGAATCGAACGTAGTACCACCCATACGGTAGTCATCTGCACGGATACTTGTCAGAGCCATGATCATTGCTTCACCAGAGTTAGAACCGATCTGGAATGAAGCTTCACCGAATGAACCGTTCAGTAGACGACGACCACCAAACGATGTGGTTTCCGCAATACGGTTAAGCTCATCTTGAAGTGCCATTGACTCTTCGTTCAGTGCAGTACGCTCTGCCGGCGAGTTAGTGCCGTTTGATGATTGAATCGCTAGATCACGCATACGTTGTAGTACGTTAGTCGATTCGTTCATCGCGCCTTCTGCTGTTTGAGCAATCGAAATACCGTCGTTGGCATTACGCATTGCCACATCAAGACCACGAGACTGAGCGGTTAGACGGTTCGAGATTTGCAGACCTGCCGCATCATCTTTCGCGCTGTTGATCTTGTGACCAGATGACAAACGCTCCATAGAAGTCGCTAAGTCATTAGATGCTTTATTCAGGTAACGCTGTGCTGTCATAGCAGATACGTTAGTGCTTACATTGATAGCCATTTTGCTCTCCTTATGAGTTCGCAAAGTTTCTGCGAAGCGGCCAGCTTTACTCTCATATGGATAAGCACTGACCGTGTATTACTCGATAAACCCTATACAAGGTTTAAGATCTGTATTAATCATTTATAACCAACACAGATACAAGTTGTATGCCAAGTTTAATATCATATAAATAATTTTTTAATTATCTAAAAATCAGAAGCTTACAAACAACACTGCGCAATTATGATTTTCTACTATTAGAAGATGAAAAACATTCACCTTCCTTATTGCCGTTTTTTGCCGCTATTCTAGAAACATCATGCTTCGTACAAAAAAGCGGCAAACTGTGGCGTCATTCGCACGTATGGCATAGCACATACGGCAAGGAATCAACGCCATGGTGATCGACAAGCCACCACTAAATACCGATTGATCATTAAATATAGTTAAACAAGGTCAGGTCTTTGGTTTTACCAAACGCTTGTTGAGAAGCTTGCAATGCTCGAGAGTTTTCATTGAACTCAATGATCGCTTTCGAGTAATCCAAGTCTTCAAAGTTGCTTTTCGCTTTGGCTAAAGACAACTTAAAATCTTCATGTTGCTGCTCTTGAATATCCAGCGTACTTAAACGCGCACCGACATCGGTTCTAGCCTTCGTTAGATGAATAAACGCAGCATGAAATTCTTCGGTCACTTGGTGCAATTTCGCTGTTGCTGATGCATCCGATACCGGGTTTTCAGCCTGCTCAGCCGCCTCTTTGAACGTATCAAAGATAGAGAAAGTCTCTCGCGGTTCTAAGGTGATCGAATCACCTTTAGTGATTTGGCCTTTGATTTGGATATTCAGACCTTCATAGACAATGCCAGTCGAAGGATCAAAGTCTTCCGCCGCAACCACTGCGCCATCTTTTTCAAGCTGATAAGCGAAATTGCCCGTCTGCATGTCGACAAACGTCACTTTATAAGTAGACCCATCTTCATCGCTGTTGGTCGCACGCCCGAGCAATAACTCAGACGCAGGTTCAAGCTCGTACTGAGGTTCGTAGTCACCGAACGGGTTGTCTATTTCCATAAACATCTTGCTGCCCGGATCATTCATTGCCATTTCAAAGCTGCTTGCCACACGCATCTTGCGTTGGTAGTCATCACCTTGATATGTCACATTCCCTTCGTTATCTCGAAAGAAAGGCTGATTTTTCGGCTTAGTGCCTGCAAACGTGTAGTTACCCGACTCATCTTGAGAGTTGGCTAAATGCAGGAAGTTATTCGCCAGTTCTTGAATTTCACGCTTCTTAGCTAAACGGTCTTCCGGAGAAAGCGCACCGTTGATCATTTCCATCACGGTTCGTTTTGCTTCATCAGCAAAGCCTTCAGTGTTAGAAACCAATACTTCATGATGCTCAAGACGGTTTCTGACTAGAGTAATCGCATCGACATACTGTTTAAGCTGTTCTGACTGCTGACCAATGTTCTGTAAATAGTGCGTCGCTAATGGGTCATCACTTGGCGACTGTAACTTCTTACCCGAAGCAAGTTGTGCTTGGTTGTGATGCACCTTGTTCTCTTGACGGCGCAAGTCGTTTTGTACTGACTGATAATTATGGAAGCTAGAGATACGATTCAACATTTATACCTTCCTATCTCAGAGCCAAAATAGTGTTAAACGTATCGTTGGCTGCTTGCATGATACGTGAAGAAGCCATATACGCTTGCTGAAATTTCATCATGTTTGCCGCTTCTTCATCGAGGTTTACTCCCGAGATAGAAGCAATACGTTCTTGAGCCGACTGTTTTTCTAATGTCGCAATATCACTCAGGCGATTTGCCGTTGAAGACTTCAAGCCCGTATTAGTATTCAAGTTGTGGTAAAGGTCTAAAATCGTAGACTCACCATCATTCAACAGCTTTCCTGTTTGAAGATCTTGTAGCTTACGCAGGTTACCGTTGTCACCTTCTGATGGGACAAGGTTTGCCGTAAACTTATCATTTGCCACCGCACCGGGTGTGAGCTCAAACGTTGTACCGTTGATGGTCACTGGCCCTTGTGGCGGATACGGTTGCGGCTGCATTAAAATGTTGCCCTTCGGATCCGTCACAGCAAACTGCTCACCTTTTGGTGAGACAATCACTTCAAACTCACGTAGTTGACCAGCTTCTAGAATTTTGAAACCAGCAGTACCCTTAGCAAACGTGGTCGATGCCTCATAACTTTGCGCAGCAATGTCTTTTGGGTCTTTGGTTTCCATCTGTATTTGAGCAGCAAAATTGCGCGTTGGACGCAGTAACAGTTTCTCTCCTAGTTCAGGAGGATTACGTACTTCCACTCGCATGCCATCAAGATAAAAAGCACTACCGCTAGAGTCGGTCGCCATCTTAACGGTCTCACCGTTCGGCTTAGTCACGACATAGTCACTGCCATCGTATTTCAGGCCATACTCACCGCCTTTTAAGGCAGAAGTATCATCAATGTATACCGCAACATCGGCTTTCGATTGCCCGCTAGCCGTGACACGAGATTTTGCCACCAGCTCTGAGTTCACGTCGGTAAACAAGTCCTTACCTACGTTGCCGTTAAGATCCAAACCTTGTTCTTGAAGACTATTGACCTCATATGAAAACGCGGTCGCTAAACGACCAAGCTCATCCATGATTGCCGGGACATGTTCGTCACGCATGTCTAGCATGGCGCCGATTTTTCCGTCGATATCACTGCTGGTGATCGGTTTTAAAGACTTACCTTCAACAATTGCTAGGCGACGCTGATGCGCATCGGGTAAGCCATCAACCATCTTCAGCTGACTCGCTTCACTACCAGAGACCAAGGTATGGCCATTACCAATATGGACATTAAACCCTTCGGCATTTGAGCGTGGTGTCACCGTAACTTTGGTGTAACCAGAAAGCTCATTAATCAACTTTTCATGCTGATCTCGTAGGTCATTATGAGGCCCAGGAGTTCGCATCATTAAACGCTGAACATCACGGATCTCGTACGCAAGTTGGTTAACTCGCTCGATACCCATATCTAATTTTTTATTCGTAGAATCAGACTGTTGACGAACTGTTTCATGAAATTCATTCAAGGTTTTAGTTACAAGCCCTGCTTTCTCTAACACGACCTTACGCGCACCCACATCATTTGGGGTATCGGCGAGAGTCTTAACGGAATCAAACCATTCGTTGAGGTTTTCTGGAATCTTCTTTGAAGCGACCGACGACAACATGCTCGACAGCATATCGAGGTTGGCTTCGGTATCGCCTTTGTTGGCGGCATTGGTTGTCGATAAGTTAAGTTCTTTGACGGCAAACTGATCCCAAGAGCGGCGAACATTTTCCACATGTACCCCCATACCGTAGGATTGCCCACCGTACTGGCGCGGGTCATTCACACCTTGAATCACAGACTGGCGGCTATAGCCCTCTGTGTTAGCGTTAGAAATGTTATGACCAGTGGTGTTGAGCTGTCTCTGAGCCGTAAGAACACTTTGTGCCCCTACATTCAGAAGATCCGACGCCATAATGCCCCCAAAAAACTTAACAAAACCAGAATGAACTGATTAACTACAACCGTATATTACTAAGATAATTGCAATATATGTGCCAACAAAAACAATAGAAAATTAAAAGACGATAATTTATTGAAGTGTAAGGAGATAACTATGGATTACGCGTAAGAACTGAAGGGACGGAGAAGAAAAGAGCCTGCCAGTAGCAAGCTCTCTATGTTGATTTATGACGCTAGTTCATCTCATCAATCTTGGCTTTAACTCGTAAAACCTTGTCTGCATAGTTAGGGTCAGTTGCGTAACCAGCCTGATGAATACCTTTGATGAAATTCTCTGAATTGCCTTGATGCTGTAGCGCCGTTTCGTATCTTGGATTTTCGTTCAAGAACTTCACGTAATCATTAAAGCTATCTTCGAAATTAGAGTAAGAACGGAAGGAAGCTGACTCTTTAACGGCGGTTTTGCCATGGAACTCAAGAGTTTGAGTCGCGACCTTATCGCCCTTCCAACTTCTATCTGCTTTGATGTTAAATAAGTTATTGCTGTTGCCCAAAGAGTTCTTAACCATTTTAGAACCCCAACCCGTTTCAAGGGCAGCTTGTGCCAATAGAAGAGACGAGTCCACACCAAGCGCACTTGCCGCTTTTTCCGCGTAAGGCTTCATTGAGGTCACAAACGATTCTGGAGAATCAAAGGATACTGGCTGTTTTGCTGCTTGCGCAGGTTGAACGTCTGACGCTCGCTCTTCCGAACGGCCTGAATATTGCGGTCTTTGCAATGAAGCATCAAAGCCTTCACTGCGAACCTTCTCTTCAGACGTATCGCTTGCTTGGCCAGCGCTTAGTTGAGCCACGATCATATCTGCAAGACCTAATGAACCTGAAGCGCTTAACTCACTCGCCATTTGGTCATCTTGCATCTGACGATAGAACTGCTCGTTCTGGCTGTTCAACATATCCGACTTAAAGCTCGAGTTAGCATCGCGCATTGACTTAAACAACATCGAGGTGAAAATCGATTCAAACTGTTTTGCCGCCGCGGTTAATGCTTCTTTCTCGCTACCTTCTTCACCGTTTACCGCTTGTTGACGAAGGCGGTCTAGGCTACCGATGTCGTGAATAAAGCCGATGTCATTGTTATTCTTAATCATGCTTTATTCCTTAGATAATGATCAATTGGCCTTCAATCGCACCCGCTTGTTTCAGTGCTTGAAGGATTGCCATTAAATCCGAAGGTGCAGCGCCCACTTCATTGACTGCGCGTACCAAATCGTCCAGCGTTAGGCCAGGTTCAAATTTGAACATCTTACCATCGCCTTCCGTGATTTCGATATCAGAATCAGGGACCACTACCGTTTGGCCGCCAGAGAATGCATTCGGTTGGCTTACGTTTAGATTTTCTTTAATTGCAACCGTCATACCACCGTGGGTGACCGCCGCCGCTTTTAGGCGAACGTGCTTACCAACCACAATCGTACCTGTACGAGAGTTGACGATGATTTTTGCAGAGCCTTCAGCAGGGTCGAACTCGATGTTTTCGATAGCCGACAAGAATGCTACACGCTGGCTGATTTCACGCGGTGCACGAACTTTTACTGAAGTTGCGTCTACCGCTGAAGCCATTTGTGGGCCTAGGAAATTATTAACCGCATCAGCCATACGCTGAGCCGTTGTGAAATCTGATTGGATTAGGTTGAAGGTGATGTAGTCACCACGACCGAATGGCGTTGGGATCTCTTGTTCAACCGTCGCACCGCTAGAGATGATACCAACGTTAGGGTTGTTACCGACAATCTTAGAACCGTCGTTACCTTGTGCACTAAAGCCACTTACCACCAAGTTACCCTGCGCGACCGCATACACTTGACCGTCTAGACCTTTCAAGAAGGTCTGTAGCAAGGTACCACCACGAAGGCTTTTTGCTGAACCGATAGAAGAAACGGTTACGTCAACTTCTTGCCCTTGCTTAGAGAATGCTGGCAGTTCAGCAGTCACAATAACAGCCGCGACGTTTTTGGTTTTTGGCTTAGTGCCGGGCGGCAATTGGATGCCAAAATTTTGCAGCATTGCGTTAAATGTTTGATCGGTAAAGGGAGTTGTCTCACCAGTACCCGGCAAGCCCGTGACCAAACCATAACCGACAAGTTGGTTACTACGAACACCCGCCACTTTTGCCACGTCTTTGATTCGCGCAGCATGGGCACTGGTGGCAAGAAATAGCATGCCGAATAGTACGAGTGTCAGTTTTTTCATTGAGTAACCTGTCTGTATTGCTTTAATTTATAATAGCTTAGCTAAATGTGGCTGAGTGATAGAGGCTGTCAGTATGTCGTCGTCCTATCAAGCTCTACAGAGATACATTAAAGAATCGTGCCAAGAATCCAGGCTCTTGCATATCTTTCTGTACGCCAGTCCCTGAGTACTGAATTCGTGCGTTAGAAACACGGTTTGAAGCAATGGTATTTTCAAAATCAATATCGTCTGGACGGATGGTACCGCTTAGGCGGATGTACTCATCGCCGGTGTTCAGTGTCATCCACTTCTCACCACGAACCACTAGGTTGCCATTAGCTAATACTTCGATGACTTCAACGGTAATGTAGCCGCTGATGCTGTTACTTTGGTTGGCTGACGCATCACCAGCAAAAGTATTGGTGTTACTCAGATCATAAGAGAAGTTGTACTTGTCGATCGTCAGATCTTGACCACCAACAGCCAGCGGCTCCATTGATGCATCATTCGACTTAGACATGTCTGCGTTGGCTTTTTTGGTCGCTCGAGTATTCTCATCTAGCGCTACAGTGATGATGTCACCAATACCACGAGGCTTTGAGTCGTCATACATGCTGCCAATGTGGTTCACATTAAACAGTGAGCCCGTTGCCGCTGCATAATGCTCTGGCTTCTGCTTGGGGTTGATTGGCGCCCATGCAGGGTCACCAGCAATTGGATCGGTTCGCCCACGAAGCGTGTCGATAATTCCTGAACTTTCTTCTGCCGACTTATCGCCTTCAACCGCATCAACCACTGTGGTCGCGTTCTCTTGTGCTGGCGTCTCAATTGGATCCAGTACTGTACAACCAGTCATCGAAGCTAACAGGGCTAAACAAAAAATACGTTTCATGGCGATATACTCTCAGCAGGCAGTGGTAAATGGGTCAATTAGCAAAAACAGATAGATTAATTAAAAAAGTAAACGGCGAATAAACCAATTACAGCTGTTGGTTAACAAAGCTCATCATCTTGTCTACTGACGAGATAACTTTCGAATTCATTTCGTATACACGCTGAGCTTCAATCATGTTTACCAGCTCTTCGGTTACGTTTACGTTCGATGTTTCTAGCATCGATTGGCGGATGTTACCCAGGCCATCAAAACCCGGTACACCCTCTTGTGGGTCGCCACTCGCGCCAGTTGGCAAGTAAAGGTTTTGACCTACTGGCTCTAGACCACCTGGGTTTACAAAGTCAGTAATGGTAATTTGACCAACCACGACGTTGTTTTGCTCGCCACGTAGACGAACCGATACTTCACCGTCGTTACCAACCGTTACCGAGATCGCGTCTTCAGGAATCACAATTTCTGGTTGTAGAGGATAACCTTGGCCCGACGTTACGATCGCGCCTTCACCGTTCAGTGTGAACTGACCATTGCGGCTGTAACCTGTTTCACCGTCTGGCATTTCAACTTGGAAGAAACCGTCGCCTTCAATCATCATGTCTAGGCTGTTAGATGTCGTTTGTGCGTTACCGTGAGTGTGCACTTTTTGAGTCGCGACGACCTTAGAACCGGCACCCAGCATCAAACCACTTGGCAGCTCAGTATTCTGAGACGATTGACCACCCGGTTGATTAATATTCTGGTAGAATAGATCTTCAAATACCGCGCGGCTCTTTTTAAAACCAATGGTTGAGGCGTTGGCAAGGTTGTTCGAAATCGTTGAGATATTGGTTTGTTGGGCGTCTAAACCCGTTTTACTTACCCATAATGCTGGATGCATAGCAATGTCCTTTAAATTCTATTAGCTCATACGAAGCAGTGAATCAGACGACTTGTCCATTTCCTCTGCTGTGCTCATCATTTTGACCTGCATTTCAAACTGACGTTGTAAGTCAATTAGGCTGGTCATTTCACCTACGGCATTTACGTTACTGCCTTCGATAGCACCTTTTAGCAACGTTACCGCTGCATCTGCTTCGTATGCCTGATCTGGGTTTTTCGAACGGAATAGACCATTCGTGTCTTTAAACAAACTTTGGTTGTCTGGACGTACAAGCTTAATACGATCAACCACGGCCAATTCTTCAGCTGGAGCGCCTTGAGGAATCACCGAAATCGTACCGTCTGTACCAATTTCTACTTTGCTGATTGGGATTGGCAGCGTGATTGGTGCATCGTTTTCACCAAGCACTAAGTGACCGCTTGCGTTGGTTAGTAAACCGTTTTGGTCAACCCTTAGGTTACCGTTACGTGTTAAACCTTCACGGCCAGTATTGTCCATCACTGAAATCCAACCATCACCTTGAATGGTAACGTCTAGATCTCGGCCAGTAGTAACCACACTACCCTGAGCGAAATTATGACCCGGACGCTCTGTCATGCTGAAAACACGAGTAGGCATGCCTTCGCCATACGCTTGCATTGAACGTGCCTGTGCTAAATCAGCACGGAAACCCGTTGTACTTACGTTGGCAAGGTTGTTTGCACGTAGCTGCAAAGCTTGCATATTTTGCTTAGCGCCACTCATGGCAAGAAACAGTGCGCGATCCATAATTTTGCTCCAAAAATCATCTTCTGGGGCTAATAAAGCAAACACTGTGCCAATATTTTTAACTGTTATTTATCAATAATTTAAATAGAAAACGAACAAGAAGGGTGATCATCAAAGGATCATTGAGGAATAATTGTTGCCAGAGGCATTACCGGGCGGCAATAGGGGCGGCAAATAAGAAGACAAACAACAATACCCAATTCAATAACATTGAATTGGGTATTCGCAGATGATTCAAACGCTTTAAACGATTAACGAATCTGAAGAATATTCTGTTGTAGCTGGTTGTGTACTTCTAGAGAACGCGAGTTCGCTTGGAAGTTACGTTGAGCAGAAATCAAATCAACCAGTTCTTGAGTCATATCGATGTTCGACTGCTCTAGCGAGCCGTTGTTGATGCTACCAAATGAACCTTTGTTCGATTCACCCCAGATCTTGTCACCAGAGTCGTTGGTAGAATCCCATTGAGTACCGCCTTTCTTATCCAGACCTTGCTCATTTGGTACACGAACCAAGCCTACACGGCCAAGCATCACGTTTTCACCATTTGAATAAGTACCTAGAACACTGCCGTACTCATCGAAATCGATTTTTGTTAAGAAACCTGTTGTCGCGCCATCTTCATCAAACTTAGTCAATTCAAACGGAGCGGCAAACTGAGTTGAAGAATCTAAACCAAACTTAAGCACTTGAGTTGGATCAGCACCGTTCAAGTCAATAGGGTTCGCACCAGCACCCAGTGGTTCCGAGTTAATCGGCTGACCATTGTTTAGGCTTGCTAACGTACCGTCATTGTTGAACTTCATTGTGTGACCAACATGACCTTGTGCATTCGTCGCATCACCACCAGTAATGTTGACCGGCTTTTCACCGTTCTCATCTGACATGGTGTAGTACGTTTGCCAAGTGTTTGGTTGAGTCTGATCTTTAAGGTAGTAAGTCGTTAACTTGTAAGACTGACCCATAGAATCGTATACCGTCGAAGACGTTGCACGGTTATAAGTATCAGCATCTTTGAAATTAAATGCAGCCGGGTCTTTAAGATCACCGTTTGCAGGAAGGTTAACCCCTACTTCAATGTTTTCTGTCTGTTTTGGTTTACCAAACTCAGCAGGAATGTCGAGAGGCTTTGGCGCATAAGAAAGAACTTCCCCCGAGTTTGGATCAACATCGTAACCTAAAAGAAACTCATCATTAGCGGTAACCATGTAGTTGTCTTTGTTTAGGTGAAATGCACCATTACGCGTTAATTCGTTAATCTCTGGCACCATGCGGTCTTTCGATACTGCAAAGAAACCTGTACCACTTACACGTAAGTCCATTGGGTTGTTCGTATAAATACTTGAACCTTCGTGGAACTGTTGCGCCACTTGGCTAGCTTGCGCACCGCCACCTGCCGTCGTTTTTGCGTTAGTAAACAACGAGCTTGAGTAAACATCACCAAACTCGGCACGAGACTCTTTAAAGCCAAATGTGTTCGCGTTCGCAATGTTGTTACTGGTTGTATTCAGGTCTAATTGTGCAGCGGATAGGCCGCTTAAAGCTACATATGACATTCCATTATTCTCCTAATCTATCTAGCTAGCATAGTCACTCAATAAAGAGCTACGCTTTACCAACTTCTAGTACTTCAGCAAGTCGTACTGGCGATGTGAAACCAGCCAGATTGAGTAGTACGTTGCCATCGCCCTTACCAAGAAGCACACTGTTCACGTTCGCATAACTGGAAACTTGGAACTCTGTGTTCTCGCCATCCAGCAAACCCGACGCTTTCACGTTGTATTTACCGGCCGGCAATGGGTTACCGTCTTCGTCTTTTCCGTCCCATTCAACACGTGTATCACCAGATGGTTTAGAGCCGATATCAAATGTGCGAACCAATTGGCCAACTTCGTTCTCAACACGGACCATTACATTGTCCATTGCCTGAGGAAGCTTAACCATTGCCGCCATACCGCCATCACCGGGTTTTACACCTGCCGCACCAGGAACCAATACATCACGCCCAACTAAAGAGGAGGCCTGAAGAGCTTGGTTAGAGGTCATTGATGAATTCAAGCTTTCAAACTGTGTATTCATTTTGCCAATGCCATCTACGGTCGCAAATGAAGCCATTTGCGCAATCATCTGGTCATTGCTAACCGGCTTGAAAGGGTCTTGTTGTGCTAGTTGCTTAGTCAACAAAGATAAGAAGTCTTCTTGTTTAAGATCCTGCTTACCTGTTGTTTCGTCGGGCTTTTTAGCGCCATCTTGAAGACTCTTCAGCTGGTCAACATAGGACAAGCCGCTTTGACCAACATTGTTGTTGATTCCAGCCATGTGCTACCTCCTTATCCTTATTGACCCATCTGCAGCGTACGCAGCAGCATTTGTTTACTCGAGTCAGCAACCTGTACGTTTGTTTGGTACGCACGTGATGCCGAAATCATGTTTGCCATTTCTTCCATAACGTTGACATTAGGCTTGTAGATATAGCCTTCGTTGTTCGCTAATGGGTGATCCGGGTTGTACTCCGCGCTTAGCGGCTTATCGCTTTCCACAATACCTAATACTTTCACAGGCACAGTGTGACCACTGTTGCGTGCTTTATTTAACTCAGCGCCGAACACTGCGTGACGAGCCTTGTAAGTTTCTTCAGCAGAACTACTTACACTGTCCGCGTTCGCAAGGTTGCTCGAGGTCGTATTTAGACGAACAGATTCAGCACTCATCGCAGAACCAGTCACATTGAATACATTGAATAAACTCATCTAATTATTCCCCTTTAATCGCTTTAGTTAAATTCTTGAACTTACTTCCTAAGAAGTCGAGAGAGGCTTGATGCCTAATTTGGTTTTGCATGAAAAGGTTTCTTTCCAAATCCAAATCAACCGTGTTGCCATCTCCTGTATCAGGTTGGGTAGGAATGCGATACTTCGTTTCCCCGTTCACCGTTGTTGAGGCAGAAATGTGCCGACCATCTGTACGGCTAAGACCAATGCTTGCCCCAGAACTTGCCGCTTGCAGTGATTTCTTAAAGTCTAATCCCTTTGCTTTATACCCAGGCGTGTTTGCTTGCGCGATATTGGTGGAAAGCACCTCAGCGTTACGCTCACGTACACCAACTGTGTGCTGGTGAATGCCCAAAGCATTGTCAAAAGAAATAGCCATGTAAACCTCAACTCAAGAACTGACTGTTATGAAATAACCAAAGCAATATATATACCAACTTTTGAAACAAGGCGGTCTATCAATGCTTTTACAGGTTACTCGTGGGTAAACTTGCAATAAACAAGCCAAAAAATAGAGTAAATTGGAATGTCACTCTGACTTAAAGATATAGCTTAAGCAGGAAAAAGAAAACCCAGCACTTGGCTGGGTTTTAAATTTAGACGGTAACCTTACACCTAATATCGGTGCCGCTCGTTACTTTAATTTGTAGATGATGCCTGGATTACAGCGAACCATTTCAAAACGATCGGTTAAGCCTGTTAACGATTCAGACGCGCCCAATAGTAAGTACCCACCAGGGTTCAGGCTATTTGCCATCTGGTTAAGTACCTTTGACTTCATATCAGGCGAGAAGTAAATCAGCACGTTACGACAGAAAATAATGTCGAACTTGCCTAACAATGCATAGCTGTCCATCAGGTTCTGAGGGCGGAAGTTCACCATGCGCTTGACGTTATCTTTCACTTTCATACGGCCATCGCCCGCATCTTCAAAGAAAGTACGACGGCGCTCTGGAGAAAGTCCACGTCCCAATGCAAGGTTGTCGTAAGCGCCAGTGCGGCACATATCCAACATACTTGCTGAGATGTCAGTTGCGGTAATCGATACATTTGGCAGCATACCTGGCTTACGAGCTTGAGTTTCAAGAATCGTCATTGCCATTGAGTATGCTTCTTGGCCTGAAGAGCTTGCCGCAGACCAAATCTTAATAGGACGTTTATTTGCCGCTATTTCCGGTAGAAGCTTATCCGCAAGCACAGCAAACGGGTAAGTATCACGGAACCAAAGTGTCTCGTTCGTCGTCATGGCATCGACAGCAGCCACACGCAGCTCACGGTTTCGACCTGTTACTACATCTCTCAACAAATCAGACAAAGAAGCTAACTTAAACTTCGTTACTAATGGGCTTAGACGACTGCGCACTAAATACTGCTTGCTGTCACCTAATACAATGCCACATTGAGATTCTAAGAAACGGCTGAAATCGCGATACTCTTGATCACTTATTGTTATAGCAGTCATTAATGTCTCTTTTAGTTAGTTAACGCAGCTTTTACAGCTGCACCAAGCTCATCTGGGTTGAATTTAGCGATGAAGGAGTTAGCTCCAACACGCTCAACCATGGCTTGGTTAAATACACCACTCAACGATGAGTGTAAAATTACGTATAAATCTTTAAGTTCGGCGTGACGACGAATCTCAGCAGTCAGCGTGTATCCATCCATTTCTGGCATTTCGATATCAGAAATCACCAATGAAATCTGATCGTAAATACTGCCTTCTGATGACATCTGCATCAGCTTCTCATAGGCTTCTTTACCATCCTTCACCGAGATAACTTCAAAACCAATCGACTCAATAGCACGCTGAACCTGCTTACGAGCAACGGTCGAGTCATCAGCAATCAAGATGCGGCGAACCAGTTCTTTCTCTTGTTCTACTTTCGCAATATCTTCAGCAATCTTGCTGTCCATTGTTTCATCAACAGGAGAAATTTCTGCAAGGATCTTCTCAACATCAAGAATTTCTACCAATTCATTATCAATGTTGGTTACCGCTGTCAGGTAGTTAGCTCTACCTGCGCCATCTGGCGGCGGAAGAATCGATTCCCAGTGCATGTTAATAATGCGCTCAACTGAACTTACCAAGAAACCTTGAATGGTTCGGTTAAACTCAGAGATAACCACAAAACACTTTTCAATATCCGTTGTAGGACGGCCACCAATCGCTAAGCTCAAGTCGATCACAGAGATCGTTTGGCCACGAATGTGTGCTACACCTTTAACCAGTGGGTTCAAGTTTGGCATCTTTGTCAGCTTAGGACATTGCAGCACTTCTTTTACTTTAAAGACATTAATGCCGTAACGCTGACGCCCCATTAGGCGAAAGGTTAGTAATTCTAATCGGTTTTGACCGACGAGTTGCGTACGCTGATTCACCGAATCAAGAATACCCGTCATGAGCTCATCTCCATATCAAACTTTTTTGTATAAAAAGTGTTAGTCTACTGCAGGCTACGAACCACCAGAGAAACAGAATGACGTATTATAAAGCAAATTTGCCACCTCTTTCCATAGCAATGTGTAGAGCTACTTTTAAAACTGTCGCTAAGTTTATCGGCATTTTATCAATATTGTTTAGTTTTTTTGTACAAGCTGCGACCCCAGAACAAATTGAGATGATTCAGTCTGCAGCGGAGCAACATATCCTTGATACAGTTGAGCAGCCACAAGGTGGCGAACTCTTTGTTAATTCAGCAAATGTTGACTCAAGAATCAAAGCGACAGACTGCCCAGTGCCTTTAGAGACCAGCGCTTCAACGACCACCAATACCCGCAGCAGTATTACGGTTTTAGTGCAATGTGTTCCTGATGAGTGGCGAGTTTATGTACCGGTGCGCCTTTCGATGTCGGTGCCTCTTGTCACCACCACTCGCTCACTCGCGAGAGGCGAAATCGTCGGTCAATACGATGTTACCACCGCTATGATTTCTCTTAACAAGTTTCGTCGCCAAGGTTTCACAGCTCCACATCAGGTCATCGGCGCTAAGGTAAAAAAGAACCTAAGACCGGGCGATGTTGTAGAAAGAGGTGATATCTGTGTCGTGTGCCGAAACGAGAACGTTATCATACAGGCAGTAAAAGGTGGCATGACCATTACCACCAAAGGAACTGCGCTTACCGATGGCTCTATGGGTGATCAAGTAAGAGTGAAAAATGATAAATCACAGCGTATAATTGAAGGGATTGTTACCAGCATGTCTGAAGTCACGGTTTACTTTTAACTCTTTACTTCTAAATTGACGGTATCGTTAGCGATTTCACCCTCAACTCTAACGCCAAATATAACGGCTGCGGTGTTTTGTCCCTTTTCGACTATTGAGCTAAAAATTGCTAAAGTATTCGAACCCTTGGTCGATATTGACTGTACAGGTTCCCATTTTTGAAGAAAAAGGCTTAACTATGGCAGGCATTGATAATATTCGTTCAGGGCAAACCCTAACGACCACTAACCGATCAGCAGTACGCTCTGATTCTAGTTCTGAGGCATCACGCTCTGATGTATCAACTAAATCACCAGCAAGCAAAGATGCGGTTTCACTGAGCCAACAAGGCAAAGCGATTGGTCAGCTCCACCAAGATATGGCAGCACAGCCAAGCTTTGATTCTGTGAAAGTAGCAGCGATCAAAGAAGCAATTGCGAATGGTTCATACACTGTCGATCCAGAGAAACTGGCTGACAACATGATCAAGTTCGAAGATGAATTAAAAGGCCTTTAAGCCAACACTCACTTTTGATTGAAGTTATTGTCTTAAAGTACACGAGGTTATGAATAGGTTTACGTTATGGCGGCACTAGCAGATTTAGTTAATTTTCAACTTCAAAATGCCAAAGCCTTATCTGAATTACTAAGTTCAGAGAAAACCGCTATTACGAGCCGACAATCAAACGATATTGAGCGAATCGCCAAAGAAAAAGTGGTCCTAGTTGAACAACTAAGATCAACCGATCAGCGAATCGCAGCCCATACCAATATCTCAGAACTGACCGAGAACCCTGAACTTGCTCAGTTAGTCACTAAGATCCAGTCCATAGTGCACGATTGCCAGCAAGCGAACCTTGTGAATGGCGAAGCCTTAAATCGAGCGCACCTTAGCTTCAAAAAACTCAGCAATATGATGCAGCAAAGTCACGGAAAAATTGGCATGACCTACAATGCCGGTGGTCAAACGCATACTATCTCTACGCTGGGAACCAACGTAAAAGCCTAGTTAAGTTAACTCTTCCTCTTCAGTAATACCCCTTGTTAACCGTTTATCTGTATCTCAGACTATTCCTGTCGTTATCTTTTATTAAAACACCTAATCAGCCTTTGAACGCCCTGACAAAATCGATAAACAAAAAAGCGGCAAGTATTTTCATACTTGCCGCTTTTACATTCATATTAGTTATTGGTTGCCGATACGCCATCTGGAAAACGAAAGCAGCCAATATAACTGGATAGTCCTATCGCTAGACGCCCCTTGGGCTAGAACAGCGTTTGTTGTCTCTTTTCAGGTACAGGTTGAACTTCACCGTAATTACGTAGCTGTTCCATCTTACGGATATCAAGCTGAAGCTCAGTAACATAGCTATCGCCCACAGGGTAGCTGCGTACCACTTCTGCACCGCGGATTACGCCATCAACCGCACCAGAAGTACGTTCCGTACCAAGGCGTTGATCTTCCAACTCTGCCCGACCACTCACTCGCATACCGTAAACTTGTTCTGCAAGTTCACGATAGGCGTCGATCTTAGAAGCTCTCATCGCACGGATACGTCTTTCTTCATCGTTACGTCCTTTCTGCTCACTGATACTCGCGTAGCCAACGGCAACTAAGTAGTCGTCTGGCCTCATGTTTTGCAGTGGCTGACAGCCAACAAGCAGTAAAGCGGCAACAACAAATATTAACTTCTTCATCTCGAACTCCTAAGGGCGAAGAATAACAGTATAAGGCTGGCTGATCGTTGGGTCAGAACGAATGATAACGCCATCTTGAGTTCGAATACTGTTTAGAGTATCTAGGTCACGACCAATACGGTCTGCAGGCAAGAAGCCTTGTGCCGTCGCCACGACAATGCGAGTTTGCATGCCAACAACACGAGCATTGACTAACACACCACCTTCTTGGCGAAGCATAGTGCCTGTCAGTACGTACTGTACGTCTTGTTCTTGAGCTAAGTCTTTCCAATCGCGGCTTAACGCAAAGTCACCTTGATGAGTCACTTGAATAGAACCTGTTGTTTTGAAATCAACAACCTTGAAGCCACGACGCTGAAACTGATGAATGAAACCTTCTGATACCGAGTTTCCTAGCCAGTTCGTTGTGTCCATGTGTTGCAGGTCAACAAACGACGTAATCGCTATCGGAGTTCTTGCTGAGATACTCGTATTCGAAATGATCAGATCTTCGGTCATACTTTCCACGAAGAAATCCATGGTATGACGAGGGCTATCCATCAACATAAACTGACTGCCTGAATATTCAGACTTGCCGTTATAGATTGGCGAATAAGCGCATGAGGTCAACAACATGACACTCATTACTACGAGCCATTTTTTCATTCTCTTATCTCCAGATAGGTTTAGTGCTCCCTGTTCCAATATGTTCTCACCATTATTCTTTTCAATGGATTACAATGTTGGAACAGTCTTTGCTTTTCATTAATGGTTCAGATTAAGAAAAACGCACTTAAGTCAGCTTCAAGCTTATAGTTATTTGTTAAGCAATATTTATACCCAACTGGTAACGAATAGATGAAAAAAATAATTTCTTACTTATTTTCAATAAGTTCACTGATAACCATAAGCTTCAGTGCTCATGCCTCTTGGTATGAAGTTACCGGTACAGCAGCCATCGTATCGTCAGAGAGCGCCGCAAGGGTCCATGCTTTGGAAGACGCGGTATATAAAGCGATCCAGTTCTCAGGAGCCGACATTGGTAGCATTGCTAACCTCACGCCGTACCTCGACGCAAACAAGAAAGAGTTTCAATTTACCAATCATGAAGTGCGCTACATCTTGGTAGAAAAAGAGAAAAAACGCAGTGGCAATATAATGATCACCGCAAGGATCGATATCTATCCTTCGGCAAATGCTTGCCATGAGAGCCAATACAAGAAGACATTTTTGGTCGGCAACATTGATGTGACCTCCCCTCAGCAAGCAGTGATGGGCAGAATCTATAACATTGGTGATGATTTTGGCCATGTCGTGGATCGACAGCTGGCGCAAGAATCTCGCAGCTTTGTTTCCGTTGGCACGACCAATTACGATATCGACAAGCGTCGACCAGAGGTGATCAAGATGATCGCCCAAGACACTGGCGCGCAGTACATCATTGGTGGTGACATTACAGATTTAACCGCGACCATCGAATCCAAGCTTTTGAAAGATGACATCATCAATCGTCAGTTTGCGTTAGAGATGCAAGTCTTCGATGGCAAAACAGGACATCAGGTTTACAACCGCAGCTATCGTGAAGTGGCAAAGTGGCCATTTGCTAAGACCAGTGAAGTGGACACCCGCAGTGCTCGTTTCTGGGCATCAACCTACGGCAGTATGATGCTGCGTGTTAGCCGCAATATTATGTTGGACTTGGAATCTGAAGTGTCATGTAAAATCACGCTTCCAGAGGTGGCAGCGGTATTTGGTAACACTGTGACCATTGATTTAGGTCGAATGCATGGTGTTCAACAAGGTGACAAGCTGCAACTGTGGCACACAGGTTCGTTTATCGACCAACGCGGCTTGCCACGTAATAAGGTATCTCAAAGCGATATCACACTGACGGTTTCTCGCGTTTATGAAAACGAAGCAGAACTGACGATCGACCAACCAAGCCTTGCAGGAAGCATTCAAATTGGTGATGTGATGCAGAAAATCATGTAGTTAGCGACACGCCCGTCTCATAGTTTCTAATAAAGCCTTAGCATTTTTGTTAAGGCTTTATTTTTTTCATGGGTATTAGTTTCGGTTTTGCAGTATTTGGCGTAATCTTATTAATAACATAATCATCACTTAGCAAACTATGAGTCAGAATAATCTAATTGGTGCTACCGGTTACCGCTTTATCTCGAAAGGTAAAACCGCTTTTAAGATCCACATTCATACTCCCGAAGATACGGTGTTGCATCGGTCGGTCGGTTTTGTTCGTATGGGTGAAGACAAAGCACTGAAGAAAACCATTAAATTAAGAGATGAACTGGGCAGACAGCTATGGGGCAAATTTTGGCCCAAAGTCCTCAAAGAGCCCTACCTGATGACGCGCCTGCCTCATAGTTTAGAACCCAAAATTGTATTCAAGCCAAATCCAACTCAGAGTGATCCTGAGCACCGCGACGAGTGCTACATCGCTAAGTGGCGTGTATTCTCAGAAAACGGCGACTACAAATACAAAACTAAGGTGTGCTCCATTAGAAAGCACGGCAGACTTGCCGCTTATAGCCAAACCAAAAGGGCGCTATTGGATGCCCACAAAGATGTGATTGATCTGCTGATCTTTATGGGTCGACTAAACAGTATCGATCTGAAGTAATCATACTCTCAACAGCGCTAAAATAATCGGAACAACTAGCCAGCTTAGAAGAACGATAAACCTGATGTTCTATCGCTATTAACTATTAGAAGATCTATCGATCATTATCAGCATCGAACAATATCGTATAAGTAGAGTGACTGATCGCCCCCCTCCCCCTGAATGTTAAACGATGCAATAGAGTTGCTATATTTGATGGATCAAGGCCTTCAAACTAGAGTTTAGGCTGACCAAAAGATCAGGCAATATCCTCGTATTCGATCCCTCTGCCGCTAAACCCCACTATGCTACTCATTATAAAGTCACTGAGCACTCCAGCCAAGAATGCCATAAAGGTTGCCCTAGCATTTTGTTTAGCTATCTACCTTGCGTTGTATTTTAACCTTGAGAAGCCTTACTGGGCGGCTATCGTGGTCAATATATTGGCCATCACTGATACTATTACTGCTGGCAAGAAAAAAGGCATTCTCAGATTGTTGGGGACGCTTTGTGGCGCGTTTGTCGGGCTTTGGTTAATCGCTGTTTTTGGGCAAGATCGATATTATTTTTTAGCAAACATCGCACTGTTACTCGCAATTTGTATATACATGGGTTCCGATCCGGTCATCGGCTATGCTTACATTACGGCATTTATTGTCTGCATCCTGCTGGCGATATCTGGCAGCTTTGATGGTGTAGCTACATTTAATATTGCGGTACTAAGGCTGCAAGAAACCCTGCTTGGCTTCGTGGTCTATACGACCATCTATAGCGTGGTTTGGCCTGAGGATGATGACACACGCTTTAACAACGAAGTCAGTGTTGTTTTAGAGGCGATGCCTCCCCTCATTCATTCACTCGCTTACAATGACTCAGCGCAGCGTTTCCAGTTACACACGAGCTGCGAGTTAAATATTGAAAGCCCGACCTTCAAAGCGCTGAACGATCTGATGCGCCTGCCCGATTTGCATGGCCGTATGCCTGCCAGAAAGCAGTGGAAGCATCAACAGCAAACTCAAGCAATCTGGGTTGCCAAACAGTTACTGCAAAACGCCCATGATCAAGGGGTTGATCACAATGATTTTTCGATACTTAACCAGGCTATGGCTTTTATTGAAGCATCATCGGTTAATGTCGATTACAAGCCCCCTTTTCCAGAGACAGTCAAACAATTCTACCAGGGTAACTTTAAGAAAAAGCGCTTATTTGCCCGATTACTTGACAACAGCCAGCAACGATTAAGCAATACGTTAGTCGGCACAATGAGCTTCATCTCAGCAATTCTAGTCTGGATATATCTACCAATATCATCGGGAAGTCTGTTCATCATTAACAGTGCCATTTGCGCCTTGATATTAAGCAACATGCCTAGGCAAATGATAAAGCACTGGACCATTGGCTACTTAGCCTTTGGGTCACTGTTCCTCATTCAGTATGTTCTGCTGTTACCTTCGATGACCGAAGTATGGCAATTAATGGCATTTTACTTTGTTAATGTCTTTACGGTGTATCGCCTGTTCGCTGGTAATCAGTGGATGGTCTATCGAGTTCTCGGGGGCAACCTATTAGTAATGATTACCATGAGCGCAACGCAACTTGTGCCTGTTTATGACGTCACTACCCCTTTGAACCTACTCATTTATATGATGGTTGCACTGGCTTTCATCCGCTTTTACACCCGCTTAATACACCGTAAAAGTTAACCACTATAACCTCACACAAAGACCACTAAGGCATAAAGTAATGAAAATGAGTAAATGCTCTGCGCTTGTCGTTATCGACCTGCAACAAGGTATCGTTGATCAATTACCGGAAACCGTGTCCCGACCGATCATAGAGAACAGCCTTGCTCTCTGCGATGCATTTGATGATGCTGATTTACCCGTAATTATTGTTAATGTAGCCGGTCGTCCACAAGGCCGAACGGAACTGCAAAATAAAGCGGCTCAGCCTGACGCATCAAAGATCGTATGGGGAGAGGTCATCGAAAGCCTGCGCCTAAACCCTAATTATCGCTATCTAACCAAATATTCCTGGGGTGCATTTACCAACACAGATTTGCAGAAGCAGCTTTGTGAGCAAGGTATTACGGATATTTATCTGACCGGGGTAGCAACAAGTATTGGGGTCGAATCAACGGCTAGACAAGCATTTGAACTGGGTTATAACGTGGTGATTGTCGAAGATGCGATTGCAGATATGAACCCGATGAACCACCAGCACAGCTGCCAAAATATATTCCCAAAACTCAGTGTTTTAGCAAAAGCTCAAGACTTGCTATAACTGTCTCGTCCTAAAATACGTTGACCGTATTTTCATTAAACAATAAAAAGCCGACAGCGAATTAAGCTGTCGGCTGATGATCGTTCTATCTCAAGTACATTCTATCTCAAACAAGAGAAATAGGATTAAGCGTTAGCTTCACGCTCAGCAATGAACTCAAGAGCCATCTTGATGCGAGCGATTACGCGCTCTTTACCAACAAGCTCCATCACTGCATCAACAGAAGGAGACTGACCGCCGCCTGTTACTGCTACGCGAAGTGGCATACCGATTTTACCCATGCCGATCTCTAGCTCTTCACATACTGCTGCAATCACACCATCTTTGATGTTTGCAGTAGTGAAATCTTCAAGCGCTTCAACCTTAGCAAGAGCAAGCTCTAGTGGGCCTTTAGCAACACCACGTAGGTGCTTCTTCGCTGCACCAGCTTCAAACTCAGAGAAATCTTCGTAGAAGTAACGAGATTGCTCAGCAAGTTCGATAAGCGTGTTACAACGCTCGCCAACTAGCTTTATCACTTCAGTGATAGCTGGGCCATTTGTTGTATCGATCTTCTGTGCGTCTAGGTGCCATTGCAGGTATTTAGCAACGTACTCAGGCTCAGAAGTCTTGATGTAGTGGTTGTTCAACCAAAGTAGCTTATCAGTGTTGAATGCAGAAGCAGACTTGCTGATAGCCTTCAGGCTGAAGAATTCAATCATCTCTTCTTGAGAGAAGATCTCTTGGTCACCGTGAGACCAGCCTAAACGAACTAGGTAGTTGTTTAGTGCATTTGGTAGGTAACCTTCGTCGCGGTATTGCATTACAGAAACAGCACCGTGACGCTTAGAAAGTTTCGCACCGTCATCACCAAGAATCATTGCACAGTGAGCGAAAGTTGGAACTGGCGCGCCTAGTGCTTCATAGATGTTGATTTGACGAGGTGTGTTGTTGATGTGGTCTTCACCACGAACAACGTGTGTAATACCCATATCCCAGTCATCCACTACAACTACGAAGTTGTATGTTGGTGCACCGTCTGTACGACGAATGATTAGGTCATCAAGTTGGCTGTTCGCGATTTCAATGCGACCACGGATTTGGTCATCAAATACTACGCTGCCTTCTTTAGGGTTACGGAAACGGATAACGCATGCATCACCTTCTTTTGCTGCTTCGTTTGCTGCAACAATTTTAGGGTGGTTAGCATCGTAGCGAGCCATTTCTTTGTTTTCTTCTTGCTCTGCACGAATTTCATCAAGCAGCTCTTTAGACGCGTAGCATTTGAATGCTTTGTCTTCAGCAAGTAGCTTATCAACCATTTCGTTGTAACGGTCAAAACGCTTAGATTGGTAGTAAGGACCTTCATCCCATTCCATACCCATCCATTGCATGCCTTCTAGAATTGCATCAACCGCTTCTTGAGAGTTACGCTCAAGGTCTGTGTCTTCGATACGTAGAACGAATTCACCGCCTTGGTTTTTAGCGAATAGCCAAGAGTAAAGTGCAGTACGTGCACCACCAACGTGAAGATAGCCAGTTGGGCTAGGAGCAAAACGAGTTTTAACCGTCATTTAAATACCTTGATTATGTAGGTGATTCTTTTAGTGCTCGCCATTACAAAGCCTGTAACAGAAAAATATCACTAAATTTTGGGCGCTATTTTATCACCACCGCTTAAATCTACAATCAGTAGTGAATGATTAATGCGCTGTTGTTGTACGAAAGCCGTTATTGAAAGGCCAATTACGCCCTTAAAGTCGTAAATAGATAGTCTTAGCAAGTAGATTATAGCCGCACATTCTTAATTTCCCTCTTCCATTCCAAACTGAAACCACCAGCTAGCACTCCACCAAGATCAAATTCTTGAATTTATGTTTGACCTTACCCTTACGGGAAGGTTTATGTTAGGCGTAGATGAGAATTGGAGTATCGATATGAACTACTACACAACGGCGCTCAACGGCCTAAATTGCATGGGTTGCGCGAAGAAAGTTCGCACACTGTTTAGCGATCTCGACAGCACGATGATTAATGACATATCGCCGACCTACATCGATATTTCGACTCCATTTAGTTACATTCAGCTCAACGAACAGTTAGCAACGCTTGGCTATTCTATGGGTAATCAGCTGCACCTTTCGCTATCCGGTCTGAGTTGCGGCAAGTGTGTGAGCAAACTGACTAAAGCGCTTGAACAAACTGAGCAAGCCTTAAACCTAGAAGTCAGCAAACAGGAATTATCACTGGTTACTCTGCTTTCTGAGTCTGAGGTGATTAAGCTGGTCGAAAGCCTGGATTACCACGCAGCTCCCTACTCAGAAACGAATGACCTTTCATCGAGTTCAGATTTAGAAGACGAACAAGCAGATAAAAAGAGTGAAGATAAAACCGCAGCTAGCCAATATACCTATCACCTTGTTCTTGAGGGGATGACTTGTGCGAGTTGTGTCTCTTCGGTAGAGAAAGCACTGAAAAAGAATGAGTTTGTCGACCAAGCTCAGATCAACCTTGCCGAACAAACTGCCTTGGTTTTCACCTCTCAAACAAGAGACATCATTGAAAACGCTCTAATAGAATCGGTGAAAGCTGCTGGTTATGGCGCTGAGTTTGTCGACGATGCAGCGACTCAACAGCAAAAACAACAAGAACAGCAACTTCGTACTCAACAAGCCTTCCTTAGAAACTCAGTAAGCGCGTTGGTAATCGGTGCGCCGCTGATGGCATGGGGCGTGTTCGGCGGCAGCATGACCATTACTACATTTTACGACCAACTGGCTTGGGGATTCATTGGTGTGGTTTGTTTAGTGTTGTTAGCCACTTCTGGACGCAGCTTCTTCACCAATGCTTGGCAATCCTTGATGCATAAACGCGCGACCATGGACACGCTAGTAGCTTTGGGTACAGGCGCAGCATGGTTCTACTCAATGTTGGTTGTGCTCATTCCATCGTGGTTCCCTGAAGCTTCTCGTCATGTCTATTTTGAAGCAAGTGCGATGATTGTTGGCTTAATTTCTTTGGGTCATTACATCGAAGCCAAAGCCAAAGCGCGTACCACAAAATCTTTACAGGCATTGATTAACTTACAGCCTCAAAAAGCGGTGGTTATTGTCGATGGCAAAGAACAAACCATCGCAGTAGAAGCGATTCAGGTAGGCATGCAGGTACGAGTAAAACCCGGAGAAAAAGTACCGGTTGATGGTGTCGTGGTCTCAGGTGAATCTTATATCGATGAGTCGATGCTGACCGGTGAACCACTGCCCAACGTCAAAACAATAAATGATGGCGTTTCTGCGGGCACTATTAATGGGGATGGTAGTTTAATTATTGAAGCGACTGGGATTGGATCAAGCACCATGCTGGCTCGGATCATTCAAATGGTTCGCCAAGCGCAAAGCAGTAAACCAGCAATCGCCAAGCTTGCCGATTCTATCTCAGCCGTTTTTGTTCCGGTTGTGGTCGCAATCGCAGTTGCTGCCGCCTTAGTTTGGTTTTTTGTTGGCCCACAACCAAGCGCCAGTTACATGTTAGTGGTATCAACCACAGTGCTGATCATCGCTTGTCCATGTGCCTTAGGCCTTGCGACACCACTTTCAATTACTGTCGGCGTTGGCAAAGCCGCTGAGTTTGGCGTTCTGATCAAAGATGCCGATGTGTTGCAATCTGCAAGCAAAATTGATGCTGTCGTGTTTGATAAAACAGGCACCCTAACCCAAGGTAAGCCAACCGTTCAGCAAGCCTTTTATGGCGATTTATCAGAACAAGAATTACTGGCTTGTGCTTATTCAGTAGAAGTAGGATCTGAGCACCCACTTGCCAAAGCCGTTTGCCAATATGCAGAGAGCTTGGAAGTTTCAGTACTCCCACACAGCGAATTTAAAAACCAACGAGGGCTTGGGGTTCAAGCAACAATTAACGGCAAGAAAGTGCAAGTTGGCTCGCTTAAGTACCTCACCCAATTAGGTATCAATACAGAGGTTGGCGCGGATTTCATCGAGCTTTGCCGCTCGCAAGCGTGGACGCCTATTTTCATTGCGATTGACCAAAAACTGGAAGGCATATTGGGCATTTCAGACGCGTTAAAAATAGATAGCAAACAGGCGATAGCTCAACTAAAATCCGCCGGAATTCACACTGTGCTATTAACGGGCGACAACGACTCTGTAGCTCAAGCGATAGGTAAAAACGTCGGTATCGACGAAGTGATTTCAGAAGCGCTTCCAGAGCAGAAAGCTCAACACATTGTTCAGCTGCAACAGCAATATAAGAGTGTTGCCATGGTCGGAGACGGTATTAACGACGCGCCTGCACTTGCTCAAGCAGATATAGGCATAGCAATGGGCAGTGGCAGTGATGTCGCGATTGAAAGTGCGCAAATGACGCTACTCAACTCATCGCCATTATCAGTAAGCAACGCGATCGAGCTATCTCAAGCGACCGTGAGAAATATGAAGCAAAACCTATTTGGTGCCTTCATCTACAACTCGCTTGGTATTCCTATCGCGGCCGGTGTGCTTTACCCATTTTTCGGATTTCTGCTTAGTCCAGTAGTTGCAGGGGCAGCGATGGCGATGTCGTCAATTACTGTAGTAAGCAATGCCAACAGGCTGAGATTGTTCAAACCAACTCATTCTAATATTAATAAAAACCATATTCATGAGGTTAACCATGATTCGTAAAATTATGACTCTTACTGCACTCGCTGCAATCTCAGGACAAGCTTTAGCTACTGATGTTCTAAACCACAAATCTCCATACTGCGGCTGCTGCACAGAATGGACAGAACATATGCGAGATGCTGGGTTCGATGTTACTGAGAAGCTCCACGATGATATGAATCCAATAAAGCAGAAGTTAGGGGTAACGCAAAAACTAGCCTCTTGCCACACGGCAGAGATCGACGGTTACGTATTTGAAGGGCACATTCCAGCAGAGGACGTTAAAGCCTTTTTAGAAAACCCACCACGCAATGCGATTGGCTTAGCGGTTCCAGGTATGCCAATGGGCTCACCAGGCATGGAGTATGGCGATAAGAAAGACGAGTATTCTGTGTATGCGTTTAATGAAGAAGGTCAGGTGTTTGAGTACCGTCATTACAACGGAAAATAAAGCTTAACTAGACAAACGCAAAGCAATAAAAAGAAGTCATAAAAAGAAGTCATAAAAATAGAGCCTAGCATGAGTAAACCCAAGACTGTGGTTTACTTGCTAGGCTCTTTGCTTTTGGACAGTAAAGCAAATCTTGTCGCGGCACCAACCGGGCTGTTAGTGCCGCTATATTTCTCCTCGCTAATTGGCTAAGAAGCTATTGAGCAAAAAGCGATTTAACAAAAAAGCTATTTAGCGAAGAAGCTCACTCGGCTAATAATCTAATAGACTAAGCAGCTAAGTGAATCGGCTTAGAAGCCGTAAGAAGCACCGAATACGAATGCGTTGTTCTGCTTAGAATCGCCGTTTGCGAAATCTACGCCGTTAGCTTGGCTACGGAACTCAAAGTAAGGTTGAACACCTTGACGAGTCCATGTAGCACGTAACTCATGATCCATCGCTTCAGCATCAATCATGTATACGTTGTTGTAGCTAAGTGCTAGGTCAGCATTCACTGTGTAACCAATGCGGTTATCCATGCGGTAATCTGTATCAGCATTAGCAGAAGTATCATCGATGTGTGCACGAGTACGGTTGCTAATAGAAATACCGTTATCGAAGTTGTAGCCGATCTTAACTAATGGACGGAACTGAATACTCTCACCCGCAGAGAATAGGTGTTGGTAACCAGCAGCAACCCATAATTTGTCAGTAATGTTGAAAGATTGCTCACCACCGACAGTGATGCCTGGAGTAGTATTACCTGCACCGCCATTTTCAGATTCAAGTTTGCCAAGTTGGATGCCATCAAACTCAGAATAAACCGTGAAGCCGCCTAGAGAGTTGTCAAACGTGTGACCAGCTTCTAGCGTAGAAGTCATATCAGAACCGTGGATACGGCCATCGTCATGAATTTGGATGTTACCTGTAACGTAAGAAGAACCAGCAAAAGCACTAGAAGCAAAAGCAAGAGAAAGTGCACTTAGAGCGATAATTTTTTTCATAGTAAACTGCCTTAGTTTGATTTTTTCAGCGGCACATCTTCGGTACATCATTCACCTTCACCGCTTGAGTAGTTAGTTGCCTCCCTGGCATGAAATCTATGTTGCTCGAATTAATTTGCGTTTCAAAATAAAAGAATGAGCAGAGTGATCTCTCTCACTATCAAAAAAGAACAAGTTATTTAACACATTAAAATCAGTCACTTAAAAACATAAAAATTGATAAAAAACTCAAGATTAAAAAACGCACAGATCAGGATCACATTATTTTACGATGCAAAATTAGATTTAGTTGGTTGAATCACACCTGATTTAGAGTTTTTGATGAGAGACTTATTTTTTGAAGAGAATAATGAGAAGCGCGTCACTTTTGCGATGGAACTCACCTTATGTACATTGTTGACGATATACATAAAGGCTATTTCTATATGTTTCAGTTTAAGAGAAGTGGCTAACTTGATTTGGACGAAAAAAAAGCTCCCACTCTTATCTGAATCAGATAAAAGCTAGGGAGCTCATCTATTAATTTTGCTTGTCGATTATTTTACCAAAGTTACTCGACTTACTTTCTCGCCACTTTCAGAGATAGAGCGGATATACGTTTCACCAGAAACCGAAGGACGTTGCTGCTCATCATAAGTCAGCCAGTTTTCACCATCAGCTGAGTATTGAAGCTCTACGCCTGGGAATTGAACGTTCATCGCTAGCTTACCATCAACAACCTGAGCACCTGGAACTGGTAGTCGGTAATCAATACCCGCTTTCTCGAGCTTAGCCAGCTCACGTTGACCAACAATATTCGCGAAGCGATTAAAGTCGCTGTTTAGAGCCTGCTTATTCACTAAGTCAGTAGCTTGAGAGTACTCAACGCCCACTTTGTAGTCGTTTTCCCAATCTGCTCGGTGCCATGCACGCTCTGCCGCAGCAAGAACACGAGGGAACACCATGTATTCATACTGCTCGTCAGTACGTACAGTTTCAGACCAAAGCTGCGCTGACAAACCGTAGAAAGGTTTCGCTTCAATCTCACCTTTACCACTGAAGCCATTGCCGTCACGGTCTAGTGACGTTTCTGCATTTTGTGGCATGTTCTCTGGAGCAAAGCCAAACATCTTACGAGTATCGGTTGCACGCGTAGCCCAGTAGTAACCACGTTCTGCTGCATCTACTTCGTATGGCATATCCATATATACGTAATCTGGGTTAGAAACAATTACGTCATAACCTTTCGCAGACCAGTCGTAAACTGATGAAGTGCCACCCCAGTAAAGAACATCCCAGAAGTTAACGCGCGTACTTTCTGTTGCAAATGCTTCTTCACCTTCGCTGTATTTCAGGCCATCTTGCCACGCTTGGAAGTGTGGAATACCCTTCTCAGCAACAATCTTAGACACCTCTTCTGCAAAATGGCTTGGCAGGTGACCGAAATCGCTTACTGTACCGTCAGCAATTAATTTCTGACATTGTGGAGACTGTTGGAACGGCTTATCTTGCTTAGATAAGTCAATGTTACCTTTCCATGCCACTTTGTCTTCTGCATTAATATCTTGTAAGCCAGCGCCTAACTTAATGTTTTTCGCTTCATCGCCACCAAAGTGCCAAGTCGTTAGCGGAACACCCGCTTCTTGGTGCATTGCTGCCACTTCAGAGATCACTTTATCAACAAAGTGAGTCGACGATTCCATACATGGGTTAATGAAGCTTTGCTTATCGTAGAACTGAACAGTAGTCACGTTCGATGTATCTTGTGGATCCATCAAGCGATATTCACTTGCTTCAGCTTCTTTGCCTTCCGCCATTAGGCGAGTGTAACGAGCTTCCATTGATACCACAGCAGAACGAGCGTGTGCCGGCATATCAATTTCTGGAATTACTTCGATGCTGCGCGCTTTTGCGTAGCTTAAGATCTCGACGTAATCCGCTTTACTAAAGAAACCGGAGCCAAAGTTGTCTGTTGTTGGACCCGAACCTAGCTGAGGCAGTAAACAGCTTTGCTCTTCCAAATCAAAACAACGATTAGACCCTACATCCGTTAGCTCTGGTAAACCCGGAATTTCTAAACGCCAGCCTTCATCATCCGTTAAGTGAAGGTGCAGTTTATTCATCTTGTAGGCTGCCATTTGATCTAGCGTGGCTAGGATGGCATCTTTTGAATGGAAGTTTCGAGCAACATCCACCATCACACCACGGTAATCAAAGCGTGGCGCATCTTGGATCGACAGTTGTGGTAATGATTCAGCGTTCTGACTGTCTATTAGGCCAAAAATAGACTGAACTGCGTAGAAAGCACCTGTTTTATCAAACGCTTTAATCGCAATCTCCTCTTCCGAGATGCTTAGTTCATAAGCGCCAGATTTCGCTAAATCACCCGTAAACTGAGTAGGAACAACAGCAACACTAACAGGTAGGTCGCCACTCACATCTACGTTTACCACATCTGCACGTTCTTCAATTGCAGCGAACTGCTCAGCATCGAATGCGTCTTTAGGTAGGGCAATACCACCAGCAATGCTCACTGAACCTTCGCCCGCTTCTACCGACATTGGCGTTGGTAGTAAAGTGGTTGATACATCTTGCGTTGCCAGATCAGCATTCTTTTCAAAGCGAGTAACCGCTGTTGCCATGACATTGTTGTCATCAGGTGTACGCTTAAGGTTGTTTCCTTCCAAACCGGTTACGAACGACGCGACATCTTCCGTATTCAATGAAGCAATCATCTTAGGTTCAGCATTTGGCGCCGTTACAAATGCACCCGGCATAAAGTCGGTTTCAAACAGTTGCCAGTATTCACTTGTTAGTGGAAGAATCACTTCTTCACCAGCGGCAAAACCATCGAACTTATCTGTAGGTTCTAGTTTGTGTAGGTCGCCTGTTACACGAGTGATTTTAAACTGCTCATTATCAACATCTAAGATAAGGCGAATACTGTGGAAGTAGATAGTCCAATCTTTCGAATCGATCGCTTCACCGTCATTGGTCAGAGTCATGTTCACTTTGTTACATGATGCCCACTCTGCGCCTAAATCCTGACAAGCCATGCCTTCGTTTGCGCCGTGGTTCGTCAAGATTTCGTATTGCACATCAAGGTTATCAGCCAGTGCATTAACCACCTTTTGTTCTGGTGCTTGTGTTACCGCACAACCCGTTAAACCAGCCAGTACTGCTACAGATAGTAAGTTTCTCTTCAACATCGTATTCACCCATAAATTTAAAAAATTGAGTCAGAAGCAAAATAGAACGCTTCAAAAGTTAGATAAACTATATGGTCTTATTTTTCGCCGTGAATTAAATCAAGTTAATAAAGTGATCGACTTCAAATCTAAAAAATATTGATAAAATTAACCTTATTAAAATCATAAAGTTACCGACATCGACAGTTCCGTCAGTTTTATTTTGACGTAATATTTGAGAATTGAATCACAATCTTTTGAAAGGATTTCATAAAATCGTGTCGTTGTTACTGAGAAAGGTTTAAGAGTTTGTTGGTGTTGTTATACTTTTCGTACAAACAACGTGACATCGTTCTCAAAAAAAACCGTTAAAAAACACCGTCAAAATCGATTTTAACGAGTTTAAGACTTCCTAAAGGAGCTCCCTTTGCGCCCATTCTTATACATGGTTTTATTCGTTCTCGCTTTTTCAGCTAGGCAAGCGGTCGCCGAGCCCCTTTATTGGCAAGCAAAAAAGGATGAACTGACACTCACTATCTTAGGTTCCGTGCACGTTGGGGACGAGAGTATGTACCCACTTCCTTCAGCGATCACCGACGCGCTAAAAAACAGTGATGGGTTAGTTATCGAAACGGATATCAGAAAGTCTGATGGCGTTGTATATCCCCGCAACAAACTCACGACTGCCGATGTACTCAATACAGAACAGCTGCAATTATTAACCGACATATCAAAATCATTGGGCATGCCGACGCAACAACTGCTTCGCTCACCGCCTTGGGCAACTTCTCTCTCCATACAAATGCAGCAGTTAAAAAACCTTGGTTATGGCTCCGCCAGCGGCGTTGATGCGACGCTAGCGAACAAAGCGACTACCCAAGATGTTCCGGTTATCAGTTTGGAGCCTCTGCAATTCCAAATAGACCTGATGACAAAACAAAAGGACGACGGTAAAGAGTGGTTAGTCAGTAGCCTTGAAGAATTTGACCAAACTGATCGCGTGGTTCATTGCCTGATTGAAAGCTGGAAAGCGGGTGATTTAGCGAAGCTGGAAGCCTTCTCAGAACTGTCAGAGATATCGCCTGAACTTGAGAAAGCATTCTTAACCGATCGCAACATAGACTGGGCAAACAAACTATCCTCCAATGATTGGAAGCTTAAGACTAAAGGGAACTACATGATAGTAGTTGGTACCTTGCACCTAATTGGAGAAGGTAACCTTATACAGTTATTAGAAAAGAAAGGCTTCAGTGTCATTCAGCAATCACAAAGCCAATCAGCCCAATGTCAATTTGAGACTAGCTAAAAAAGCTAACGATGCTCAACCTCATTTTGTTTTCGTTATAAAAGCATTTCCTTAATAACAGAATCTTTACATTTAATAGCACCATTGCAGTGCTATTATCTTTCGCTCTTTTTACCTATGGCGTTGTTCTAATGAAACCAGTACTTTTTGCTTTCCCTTTAGCCCTCACGATGCTGATGCCCTCAATAGCCTCAGCCAAAGAAACATGCACCATCGAACAGTTTCAGGCGATAGACATACAACCGGATACCAAAGGCGGTGTATTAGATAAAGAAAGCGGACAGTTTTTGATTACAGAGAAACCACCGATGCGCTGCGCCAATATTACGTTCACAACATCTACAACACGAAACCGTATCGCAAGCCAAATGAACAACAATTTTGAAGCAAACTTTTACGACAACCAAACGGGAAGCTCTCACTCGGTGACGTTTGATGAAGATGAAATAAAGGCAGGTTACATTCGAATAGGCCCGAATAAGCCAGCGGAAGCGTATGTTTGTTTTGTTACCTCGGAAACACCGATAAAAGATATTACGTGTGATGTGAATTGATCATTGAGTTGCTTGAAGAAAAAAACAGGGCTAAGGGAAAGGTCCGTTTTCCGCATAGCCCTATTTTGCTGCTTACTCGGTAGCTTAAAGTATGTCTGTACTCGCTTCGGAATAACGTGCGATAATCGGATTTTCTAATGCATTCGGATCGCCCGGCGACCACATTCCACGCTTCATTCCTTTCACAATCAAATGAATCACCGCGGCATCAATAGCAGACATCACAGCAATATTGACCGGTTCATTTTGGCTATAGCCCATTTCAACTTCCAATAGTTCTTTGTAGTCAACAAACCTGAATGCGCCGAATCCTATCTCATGTGATGAAATGGTTTTTGTCGTAGTCACACTCAACAGAACTTGCCCTGTTCTTACATCAACGGCTCTTAAGTTAACTGTCACTTGATCGGTTCTATACTGCCCTGAGCCACCAATGCCAAGATACTTCGCACCAGCCCCACCTGTAACAATATTAGAGTCATAAGCAACAATACCGCCTTCAATAACGATATTCGCAGAGCTCAACGATGTTAAGTCGGCTCCGTGATTGTTCACTACCTTGTCTTTTTTCTGAGCAGCACGAATGATCTTTCGTTCCGTCAACAAGTTCTGGAGCCCTTCACGCTCTAGAGGAACAAACCACTGGGAATCTATCAATGCCGTGGTCAGTAAAGACGTTCCACCCTGTGGTACCGCTGTCGAAAAGTTACTGTTTGGCTGAGGTTTATACTGTCCCGTTTGATCTCTAAAATCATAAACCGAAACAAGTATTTTACCGCGAGGCTGAGGTAATGAGATCAGGTCCGTATAAGTCGATCCTCTCGGCATCAACTTTGGCGTTTCAGAAGTCTCTGGAATTTGCATAGAGTAAGTGCACCCTCCCAACACAAAGGTCAAGAAGACGATAATGATCGATTTCATAACACAATCCTTGTGATTAGAGGTCGGGGTTTAATCCAGAGACACTGATTTCTGTCGATTCCCCAGTCTCTTTATCGACGATTTGAACCAACAAAGTCCCGGAGTCGTCAACAATATTGAGGAAAAAGTCATCTGTTTCTAACTGCCCTGTATTTCCGTTACCTACATCAGCAAGCAACTGGCTTATCAAACGAGACTCTAAACTAGACGCTAAACGATCTAAGGCTGATTCTTGCTCATCAAAGATATCCCTTGCACTTGGGTCTTCATAATCATTGATAGCATTAGCGTGATTAAAAAGGTGAGAACTGTTTAAAGCGTTTCCGCCAAAACTTGGATTTACGGGCGTATAAACTAATTCGCTTGAGTAAACCGAAGGCGAAACTATCAGCGCAATGAGCGCGGCCTTTCTGAAAAATATCGACATCCTTGGCTCCTTAAAATTCATCATGGTCTAGATCGTAAGTGTCCTGAAAGATCCGTTCCGCTTGCCATCGGATGATGTAATTCCCAACCACTCGTGTTGCATCGGCAGCGCGTTCTTTCGCTTGTCTACGACCAGGGGACAACGCCGTACGGAAGATCGGTTTTCTAGAGTGTTGAACCTCTATGATGCTTCCTGATAACGCCGTTGGCCTTTCTTTTACCGTCAAATTTTCCTTAAGGTCGGGATAACTATCATTGAGCGATTGCGAGAAGAAAAAATAGAAATCCTCTCCCAACCGCGTAATGGTTCTGTCCACAATGATTCCATCGACTTCACTGAAGTCATTGAATTTTTCCTTAAGATTATTTGTCGAGTCCTCAAGTTTTTGTCCATTTTCTAAAGGAGCAGCATTTTCAAGACCATGACTCTTTTCTTCTGCATGAAGAGCAAAGGAAAGCAGAGTTATTGTAAGCAGCTTGATTTTCATATGTGCTCCCATTCAAAGTCTATTTACAAAATGAGAATGTGATTCGTTGAAACTGAATAAAGCGTAATTCATGCTTACAGTGGCATATATAAACTTTCGAATTAATTACTGAAGGGAATTGATTAACTAAGGTTGGTAGGATTCGGTCAAATACTAATTAAATTTCATATGAACAACTAAATATTTTCAACTTTAAGTTTATAGCTGTTCGTAAATTCAAGGCCTAGGATTTCGATAAGACAAAGGTTCACTCATTCCCTACGCAGTTTATTTTCGTAGGGATCATAATCACGAACACTTTAAGGTAAAGATGATGGTAATTGGGAAAGCATCACTTATCAGCTTAACTTGTTTATATTTTTTATCAGGAGGTTTTAATAATGCTATCGCGTCAGATATAGAAGGGGATTTTTTACATAATGTTAATCAAGATATAGTCAATGATTATAATTATTTAGAAAGCTTCTCTTCTGGAGATTTAGATAATTATTCAGAATTAAATATATCTAATGCTACTGATTCAATAGCAATAATAAAGCAACGCAGTCCTGGTATTACCGCGAACAACAGAGCGAAGATAACGCAAAGCGGAAGTTCTAACTCCGCATACATTGGTCAAACAGGGCGCAATAATACCGCCTTAATAGACCAGAATGGTTCAAATAACGATGCCGCAATTGGGCAACTCGGAGTAAATTCTGAAGCGCTTATTTCCCAAGACGGGAATAACAATTTAGCAGTTATCGGACAAGCTAACTTCTCAAGACAGAGTAGTCAGCTGAGCATTGACCAAAAAGGCAATGGCAATACTGCTTATTTGGTTGGTTCTGGAAGAAGTAATTTAGGAATTTCTCAAGACGGCAACGACTTTGCTTTAGTGAAAGCGTCTAGCTCAATGAGAATTCACATCAATCAAGCCAATTAGCGCGCAGTATGGAAAGCTTGATTCACCGTTGCTTCTCGATGAAGTAACAACATAGTCGACATGGAAATGTATAAGGATACAACTTATGAAAGTTACACAAATTGGAATTATAGTCGGTGCTATTCTGGGCTTTAATGCAGCATACGCAGATAATTTACCTGCTCCTTTTCCAGCCTCTGAGCCAGCGTTGGGGACAATAGAAGGAACAACCGATCTTGGCATATCATCGACAGTAGCCGGTATTCAACCTTTAGCGATGGATAATACTGCCGTTTGGCAAATGGGTAGTGGCGCTAATGCCAATGTCACCATTAACCAGAACACGTCTGGTGTTACTTATGGGCATGTTGCACTAGTTGACACACATGCTAGCTATAACTCTGACGTAGTGGTTCAACAAGATGGCAATCTCAATGAAGCTCACGTTAAGTTACGCTATGTAAACAACAACGCCTGGGTTGATCAAGATGGTGTTAGTAACCAAGCCCAAATTACAGTTCAACCTTATGGTCGAAGCAATGATTTACGAGTTACACAAGTGGGTAACGAGAACATCTCTGTCGTCAATGCTCTAGGTGGTGCTGACTACAATGAAGCTGATGTGAATGTCTCTGGTAACTCCAATACAACCTATACCGAGTTTAGTAACGCGAGTGTTGATAATAATGATGTAGACATCGATATCAGCGGCGATAATAACTATGTTCAAACGATAGTCAACACCGATGTTGGTGGTGGCGACGATAACTATGTCGATATCGATCTCGTGAGCAGTAGCGATAACCGAGTATTCACGTTACAAACAGGATCTCATTCAGATGCCATTGTTAGCTTAACAAACAGCAGTTCAAACCAATTTATGATTGAACAAACCTCTTATGATACTGCTCTCGTTTCAGGTAATGGCGCAAGTGGTAATGTCGGTATAATTTATCAGAATTAATATGATAAAGAGTGCATATATTAAAACGGCGTTGATCGCCGTTTTATTTATTTCTTTCCATTTTAATGGATTTTCTTCTGATTTAAATTCAGTACAGTGCCTGATAAAAAATAAAAGTCTTATTCTGACCATAAATAACAGTGTGGCATCTTCATTAACGTTGAGTACGAACACCAACTCTAATTTCAACCAGAATACGAATAGTGGTATTACAACGTTGATTATTAATATAAATCAGTTTCCTGCCACTATAAAACTTCACCCAAACAAGGGGATCTGGAAAATTCATAAAGACTGTACAATCAATAAAATAAAACCATAAATCTCGGTAATTCCCTCTTTCTACTTAAGTATTATTTTACCTTCGACAATACTATTAAATTAATTTTATAAATTTGATGAATAATTAGCTTTAAAAATTAGCAAAATAACAATACGTGCTTTAAACTAAAACACCTAAAGTTCAAGTAATGAGTTAAGAAAAGGAGTTCCACATGGCTAAACTGGAGGCTCATAACACCATTTTACTTGCGGAGAACAATTTACAATCGATACTACTAAAAGAGTCTATAGAACAGAAAGTTAACCTGAACATAAAACTCATATCACCGGAAAGGCTCAGTGCTAAATCCCTAAAAAACGATGACTTAGTTCTGATTATTATTGATTTCCCGACAATGAGTAAGCAATACATTGAGAAATACCAGGAGCTCAGAGATGACGTAGCAAGTGATGTCCATGAAGTGCTACTCAATACACCAGGCGATTTCCCGCACTCTGAAATGCTTAAATGGCAGTATCTTGTCGGCATTTTTTATACGTCGGACACGCTTGAAAAGCTCGTGGCCGGCTTTAACTGCATTTTGCAAGGCGAGATGTGGATGAGTAGAAAGCTCATTTACCAGTACATTAGCTTCTACAGAGAGAGGCAGTGCGCGAAAACCAGTCCTTATTACCTCAAGCTGACCAAACGCGAGCAGCAGATCATTAAGTTACTCGGTGATGGAGCATCTAACACTCAGATAGCAGATACCCTCTATGTCAGTGAGAATACGGTCAAAGCACACCTTCACAACACGTTTAAAAAAATCAAGGTGAAGAATCGCTTACAAGCTTTGATCTGGGTTAAGAACAACGTTGCGACAAATGAGTTTGTCCAATAGACCTAACTCTCTGCCCTCAACCATAAACAGTCAATGCAGTTAGAATGTAGAAATCCCAAATACAAAAAAGCCGTAGCATCTCTGCTACGGCTTTCTTTAATGTGGTCGGTGAAGAGGGATTCGAACCCCCGACCCTCTGGTCCCAAACCAGATGCGCTACCAAGCTGCGCTATTCACCGAGATATCTAACTGGCTCATTGCCTGTCGATGGAGCGTATAATACGGGTTCTGAATTTATCCGCAAGGGCTTTTTCTCATATTTATTGCGATTTTGAATCGTTCGAACAAAAGACATACAACAACGAACATGATGTGACGAAAAACACACAGTTACCAACAAGTATTTAACTTATGAAACAGGATTGATCCAGATCAGTGAATTGATAATGCTTGTTAATACACTAAGCCATGTCATATAACTTTGAGGTATACACATGGACTTTTGGCTAGATCTCCTATTTGGTAATGCGGTGGGACTATCTTCAATGATAGTAATCTTCGGGGCTCTGGGTCTCATGATGTTTTATGGAGGCTTCTTCATATACAAAGTTATGACTGAAAAATCTCCTCACTAGAATCGCTCTGCCTAAATCATTTACTTTTAAGTATTCTTTTACTTTATAAGTAAATGTCAAAACGCTTTGCACCGGAGCAGACTTATTGTCTTCTCCGGTTTTTTCATTTTTAAACCTAACCTCAACTTAGGTATACTTACCCTATCCTTCTCCAACTTGAGATACACACTATGTCTCATGATGATGACTTAGATCTATTCCAAGAAATGATGGGCGATGTTAAACGTATCGACCATGACACCGCTGAACACCAGAAAGTACACCGAGTCACCGAATCTCACCTTGCTAAGCGTGAAGCCGCTATGTGGCTGTCTGACGACGAGAAAGACTACTTATCATTAGACTATTCGCCAATGATCAAGCCAGACGATGTTGTTGCTTATAAAAAAGACGGTGTACAAGAAGGCGTATACAAAAAGCTGCGCCTAGGAAAATACCCTATTCAAGCCAAGCTCGACCTTCATAGGAAAACACTGAAAGACGCACGTAACGAAGTGCTTTCATTTTTGCGTCAGTGTTTAAGAATGGATGTTCGTACCGTCATCATTGTTCATGGTAAGGGTGAGCGTTCGAATCCACCTGCAATGATGAAAAGCTACGTGGCAAATTGGCTAACACAAATCAACGACGTTCAATGTGTTCATTCTGCTCAGCAATTTCATGGTGGTACGGGCGCAGTCTACGTAATGCTCAGAAAGAGTAATGAGAAAAAGCTAGAGAACAGAGAGCGCCATCAAAAACGCACCAGTTAATAGGTTGAGATAGATAAATGGACTAGTAACGATTTTGCATCAAGATCGATATTTCGTGCCTAGACTCACACCAAGTGCTAAAATTACCTCAGTTAACGAATTTCAACTCAAAGCAACTATCCAAAGGTTGCTTTTTGTTTATCTACATTTCCGTTGTGAAACGCTAAGAGAATATCATGTCACAAGAATCCCAAGCTAAACGCCTTAATAAATACATCAGTGAAACTGGTTTTTGCTCACGCCGCGAAGCCGATAAACTGATTGATGCAGGCCGAGTTACTATTAACGGTAAGATCCCTGAAATGGGTACTAAAGTCTTGCCAGGTGATGATGTTGAGATCGACAATAAGCCTGTTCGCTCAAAAGAGAAGCCGATTTACATTGCTCTCAATAAACCAACAGGTATCACCTGTACGACTGAGCGTGATATTCCTGGCAACATCGTCGACTTTATTGGCCACCACAAGCGCATTTTCCCGATTGGTCGTCTAGATAAGCCTTCTGATGGCCTTATCTTCCTAACCAATGACGGCGACATCGTAAACAAGATCCTACGTGCAGGTAACAACCACGAGAAAGAATACGTGGTGCGTGTAGATAAGCCGATTACGACGGAATTCTTGAAGCAAATGGGCGCTGGCGTTCACATTCTCGATACAGTCACTTTGCCATGTAAAGTAGAGAAAGAGACTAAGTTCTCATTCCGAATTACGCTAACACAAGGCCTTAACCGCCAAATTCGCCGTATGTGTGAAGCGCTCGGTTATGAAGTATTTAAGCTACGCCGTGTTCGTATTATGAATATCTCACTAGACGGTATTCCTAACGGCAAATGGCGCTACCTGAGCGACGAAGAGATCACTGAAATTTTAGCGATGTGTGAAGGCTCAGTAAGTACGGAAGATGCGTCAAAAATGAACGCGAAAGGTCAACGCATTCGCAAAGCGACTGACGCGAAACTTTTTGATAGCCGTGAAGAGAACCAAGCTTCAACAGCGCGCCGTAATCAAAACGAGAACCGTACACGCACCTACCGCGGTAACAATGCGGATGAATTCCGTCATGCACCTAATTCAAAGCGTGGCCGCAATTCATCGAATGGTGAAAGCGGTGGTAATACCGAGAACTGGAAATCGAACTCTCGTTCAGAGCGTTCTAATTCAGATAGAAATCGTTCGGATCGCAATCGCACAGATCGCGATAATACCGATCGTAGAAGCGGGAAGCCGGCAAACCGCAGCCAAGATTCAAACAGACCGAACAAACCTGCACCAAAGCGTGTTGGTGGTACTTTAGGTCTGAAGAAGTAGTCTGAATCAGTAAGACGAGACTCTCGATATAAAAACGCCCGCTAGATTAGTCTAGCGGGCGTTTTTGTTGGTCATTCGATAGTTTTATCATCATGACGACGACAATCTATAAACATAAATCAGCAAACTGGCCGCGAGTCAGAAATGTTAAGTCTTTTGGGTCTAATTCAATCTCTAGCCCACGCTTACCTGCACTCACACATATCGTTTCAAAATCTGTCGCACTGGAATGAACGAAGGTAGGCAGTGCTTTCTTCTGTCCAAGCGGACTAATGCCACCAACAACATAACCCGTGGTTTTCTGAGCAATCTCAGGATCGGCCATCTCTGCTTTTTTGCCTTTCGCTGCTTTAGCGGCAAGCTTTAGATTTAGCTTCTGGTCGACAGGAATAACGGCAACCGCCAAATCTTTCGCCACACCATTCAAGCAGAACAACAGCGTTTTGAATACACGTTTGGGATCTTGACCAAGCGCTTCAACGGCTTCTAAACCATAGTTCGTATTATTGGCATCATGATGGTACTGATGCACGCTATGAGCGATTTTCTTTTTCTTGGCGAGATTGATTGCTGGGGTCATAACAAATCCAAACGATAGATAAACAAAAAGCGACGCCGAGGCGTCGCTTTAGTTAAATTTATCATGGTGCTAGAGTCAATCTAATTTAGCACCTATTGATACAATTGCTTGGATTCAATTACTTGTAAACCATTTGGCCTGAAGGCGCGTACTTGTTCACGTCAACCGGGCTGTTTGCTTCTAGGTACTCTTTCAGTACTTCAGCATCAACAAAACCAGTATTTACGTAACCTGGGTGGTCAGACAGTTTAGGGTAACCGTCACCACCAGCAGCGTTAAAGCTTGGTACTGTGAAACGGTATGTTTCGTCTAGACGAAGCTGTTTGCCACCGATGAATACATTCGATACTTCACCGTTTGCTACTGTCATTGAGATACCAGCAAACTGAGCGTAAGCACCAGAATCGATTGGTTTAGTTGCCACTACATTTAGGTAATCTAGAACTTCTTTACCCGTCATGTCTGTGTAAGTCAGGATGTTTGCAAAAGGTTGTACTGTTAGCACGTCTTTGTAAGTGACATTACCGGCTTCAATTGAGTCACGAACGCCACCAGAGTTCATCACAGCGAAGTCTGCTTTTGCACGCTCCATGTGAGAAGTCGCAATTAAACGACCTAGGTTGGTCTGTTGGAAGCGAACGACGTTACGATCGCCTTCAAGCTTGCCATTTGTCTCTGCGATTTGAACTTCTAGCTGTGCTTGACCTTGCTCTTGGAAAGGACGTAGGAATTCAAGTAGCTCTGGGTCTTGTGCGATTTCATCTTGAATAAGAACACGTTGCTTCTTACCGTCGATCTTAACTTTCTTCTTAAGGTTAACTGGAATCAGGTCGTAGCTCACCATCTCTAGCTCGCCATTACGGAATTCGTAATCAGCACGACCTACGTACTTGCCCCACTCGTGAGCTTGAACGATGTAAGTACCGTTCTGTACGTCAGGCTTACACTCATCACCCGGCTTGAAGTTTTTCTTCGCAACGTTAGGGCCTTCCATACATACAGGCTCTTGAGAGTGACCACCAACGATCATGTCTAGATCGCCTTCGTTTAGGTAACGAGCAAGTGCGACATCACCCGGAGCATTAACACCACGTTGGCCATTTTCGTAGTGACCCATATGAGTCACAGCAAAGATTAGATCCGGTTTTTCTGTTTCTTTAAGTTCAGCGATTAGCTTCTTCGCTTCTTCTTTAGGATCACGGAAGTCGATGCCTGCGATAAATTCAGGGTTACCAATCTTTTGGGTATCTTCAGTTGTTAAACCAATAACCGCAATCTTGATGCCTTGCTTTTCGAACATCTCGTAAGCTTGGAACTTACGTTCACCTGTCGCTTTATCGTAGATGTTTGCAGATAGCATTGGGAAGTTAGCCCAGTCGATCTGCTTTTGTAATACGTCTAAAGAGTTATCAAACTCGTGGTTACCCAATGCCATGGCATCGTAACCAATTTTGTTCATACCTTTAAAATCAGGTTCTGCGTCCTGAAGGTCTGACTCTGGAACACCCGTGTTGATGTCACCGCCAGATAGAAGCAACACGCTACCGCCTTCTGCTTCAACTTCTGAACGAAGTTGGTCAACTAGCGTTTTACGTGCAGACATGCCGTATTCGCCATATTTATTCTGCCAGAAACGACCATGGTTATCGTTTGTGTGAAGAATCGTTAGCTTGTAAGTTTCGTCTTGGTTCCAATCATGAGCTGATTGAGACGCACACCCAGCTAGAGTAGCTAGAATTGCAGCACTTAGTGCTGTCTTTAGAATAAGGCGTTGCTTCATTGTCATACCTTTGAACTTTTTAGGGAATCCACTGCTTTTTATAATCTATTGCGACCCCTTTCCTGGAGTTCGAACAATAAGACTTCAACATGACTAATCTTAAATTAACATTCTAGATGTAACACGACGATTTCATATTTATGTCGAATTGGTCACGCATAGGTCAACAGTTAAGTGTAACAAAATTATGAGATTACACTCAAACTTCCCCTGCATCACAAGCAATCGTTTACTTACAAAGTGTGATGAATATCAGTAATTTACTGCAAACAGGACTGACCTCACACTCATATAAGAGTTTCTTAGGTAATAACCCGCCACGTTAACAACTCTTTAAATGAACGGTTTATGTTCGGCTGATTTTACGAGATAAAAAAAAGCCCAATTCAGAGAACTGGGCTTTCTTAGATCAACTTTGTTAAATAACGTTTCCGTTACTTCACATCCATCTCAATTATTTAATATCAATATGCTCAAAGCCTTTGATAAGGTCATCAAGTGCTTTCATCTGCTTCAAGAACGGCTCTAGTTTGTCTAGAGGTAGCGCAGATGGGCCATCACAACGAGCTTGGTCTGGGTTTGGGTGAGCTTCAATGAACAGACCCGCAATACCCGTAGCAAGACCCGCTTTAGCAAGTTCAACCGTTTGCTCACGACGACCGCCAGATGCAGCACCTGATGGGTCACGCATTTGTAGAGAGTGCGTCACGTCGAAGATGATTGGGCTACCGTTTGAAGACTTCTTCATTACGCCAAAGCCAAGCATATCCACAACAAGGTTATCGTAACCCATGCAAGCGCCACGCTCACAAAGGATGATGTTGTCATTACCGCACTCAGCGAACTTATCAACGATGTTGCCAACTTGATTCGGGCTCATGAACTGAGGCTTCTTCACGTTGATTACTGCGCCAGTCTTAGCCATTGCTTCAACAAGATCAGTTTGACGAGCTAGGAATGCAGGTAGTTGGATTACATCAACCACATCCGCAACTGGCTGAGCTTGAGCTTCTGTGTGGATATCAGTAATGATCTTCACGCCGAAAGTATCTTTCAGCTCTTGGAAGATTTTGAGACCTTCTTCCATTCCTGGACCACGGTATGAATGAACTGAGCTGCGGTTCGCTTTATCAAAAGACGCCTTAAATACGTAAGGGATGCCCAGCTTCTCGGTTACTTTTACATAGTGCTCACAGATCTGCATAGCAAGATCACGAGATTCAAGAACGTTCATGCCTGCAAATAGCGTAAATGGCTTGTCGTTAGCAATTGGCATATCGCCAATGTGAACTGTTTTTTGTTCCATCATATTCTCTCTAAATAATTATTAATTAGTGAACTACCACTGTCTTTTCGTTCATGACGTTCACTTGAGATTTCAGTAACTCAGATGCAGGGTCATCTGGGCATTGGTCGATAAAGTATTGATAATCGGTTGCGGCCACTTGGTGACAGTCTAGCTGCTGATAGATAAAACCGCGGTCACGGATTTCATACGGATCATCCGGCACAAACGTTAACGCAAGATCGGTACACTTCAATGCAAGTGTATAACGCTCTTCTCGCAGCAGTGCACTCTTGAGCAGGGCTAACCACTTACCAATAATCGTTGGGTGGTCGCCGACTTCTAGGTGCTCAGGTTTCACCTTAGCTAATGGGCCATCATGGCCAATTAGCCATGCTCGCAGCGTTTGTTCGCCAACGTACTCACCGTTATAAGGGTTAATGTAGGCCGCAGCTTGCCCGTACCAACTTACTTTAAGTAAGAATTGAGTCGGAAAAGAGACGCCCTCTACAGGAAAGCCTAGCTTGCGACCTAGAAAAAGAAAGATCGCCCCCAGACTCACTGGAATGCCTTTCTTTCTCTCAAGCACTTTATCGATGAACGCGTTTTCCGAAGAGAAATACGCATCTTTATCGCCAGCAAAGCCCCATTCATAAAAGAATAGTCGAATAAAAGATTCAAACTTCTGCTGTTCATCGGTTTCATTAACCAAAGCAAACTCGGCGTCTTTTAACAATCTCGCCAGCTCTTGCTCTGCCCAACTGTCTTGAGTTTCTGGGTTAATCGCTTTATTTAAGATCAATGCACCTTCAGCTAACTCTAGCTGGTCAAAGTCTTCATCAAAAAATTCGTACATAGATAGTTAACCGAAATAAGGAGATAATTAACCGAAAAATGTTGGTGTCTTGGTCATTGCGATTTTGCCTGCCATCGCTAACCAGCCAAGCGCACCAAAGAAAGAGAATACTCTCAGTAGCTTGTTTTTACCTAGCTTAAGCGCAAAGAAACCTAATGCGATGTAAGCCATAACACAAGTTAGTTTTTCGGTTAACCATGGTGCTGCTGGTGTAAATGGAATAAAGCCAGTGATGAAAATCAAACCAATACCCGATAGCAATAGCAACGAGTCATTGATATGAGGGAAACGCTGCAAGAAAGGATGCTTAAGCTTAGGTGAGTTAGCCATCATAAGAGCGAAACGAATCGAGAGAAGTAGCGCACTTATAGCAATCGTTAATAGGTGAAAATGTTTTAGACCTTCGTACATGGTATTCCTTTATATTTTTATATGTGCTTTCGTTAACACGAGCCTCACAATACCCGTTAATGCTCTGTAGTTCTGCATAAAATCTCTGCATTTCTGCGTTAAATGCATTATCGGGTTAAATGTATTGTCGAGTTAAAGGTATCAATTTAGCAAGTTCATCATCCATTGCTCACAAGACGATTAACAATCACTAACTATGAACAGTAACGACCCAATGTCACTCGGTCATTACCACCGTAATCTTTCTCTGTGACAACATCGAGATAACCGAGCGCCTGCATAATCTCACGAACTGCCAAACCTTGGTCATAGCCGTGTTCAAATGCTAACCAACCTTCATTTTCCAAAAAGCCACGTGCGTTTTCAGAAATGTATCGAATATCTGCAAGCCCTTTCTCTTCAGCAACCAGTGCTGTGATCGGCTCAAAACGCACATCGCCTTGAGACAAATGAGGATCATTCTTCTCAATGTATGGCGGGTTAGAAACAATCAGAGAGAATTTCACAACGCCTTCAGAGCTCAAAGGCTCAAACCAACTACCATGCAAAAAAGTCGCATTGGTGATGTTGAGACGCTGTGCATTCTCTGTCGCAAGCTGCTGCGCTTCAGGGCGAAGATCAATACCCGTCACCTGTCGATTCGGCATCTCAGACGCCAATGCTAACGCGATAGCACCTGTACCTGTCCCTAAATCGAGAATCGCGCCTTGCTTGCCAAAGGTTTTATCCAACGCTACTTCAACCAAACGCTCGGTATCTGGGCGTGGGATTAATGTAGAAGGGGAAACTTTTAACGGCAGTGACCAAAACTCACGCTCACCGATAATGTAAGCCACGGGCTCACCGGTTAAGCGACGTTTTAGAAGGGCATTGAATTCAGACTCTTGCTCAGAGGTGAGATGCTTCTCAGGCCAAGTCAGTAGGTAAGATCTTGGTTTATCTAAGGCGTGACAAAGCAGTACCGCGGCATCAATAGAGGGTGATGTGTTATCACCCTCTTGAAGCTTTACGATTGCTGCTTTTAAAGCACTTTCAACCGTATATGCTGACTGCATACTGGTTAGTTGTTCTCTGCAAGTGCAGCAAGCTGATCGGCTTGGTGCTCTTGAAGTACAGGATCAAGCAAGCTTTGCATGTCACCTTCAAGTACTTCGTTAAGACGGTAAATTGTAAGGTTGATACGGTGATCCGAAACACGGCCTTGTGGGTAGTTGTACGTACGAATACGGTCACTACGGTCACCCGAACCTAGTAGGTTACGACGTGTATCAGAAACCGCTGCCGCGCGGCGCTCTTCTTCTGCTTGAACAATACGAGCAGCAAGAACAGCCATCGCTTTCGCTTTGTTTTTATGCTGAGAACGCTCGTCCTGACACTCTACTACTGTACCCGTTGGTAAGTGAGTAATACGGATTGCTGAATCCGTGGTGTTAACGTGCTGACCACCCGCGCCTGATGCACGGAAAGTATCAATTTTAAGGTCGCCCGCTTTGATTTCTGGAAGATCCGCTTCTGGGATCTCAGGCATAACCGCAACCGTACATGCTGACGTGTGAACACGGCCTTGAGATTCGGTTTCAGGTACACGTTGTACACGGTGACCGCCTGACTCAAACTTCATGGTGCCGTAAACAGCGTCGCCACTAACCTTAGCGATCATCTCTTTGTAGCCGCCTTGTTCAGAAGCATTGCTGCTCATAATTTCAACGCGCCAACCTTTCTTCTCAGCAAACTTAGAGTACATACGGAACAGGTTGCCCGCGAAGATACCTGCTTCATCACCACCCGCACCTGCGCGGATTTCTAGGAAACAGTTACGCTCATCGTTTGGATCTTTTGGAATAAGAAGAATCTGTAGCTCATCAGTCAGACGCTCAATTGCTGCTTTCGCATCTTTGATTTCATCTTGAGCCATTTCACGCATTTCTGCGTCGTCTTCGTTTGCCATCTCTTCAGCAGCTTCTAGATCTTCTTTCGCTTGCTGGTATGACTGGAAGCAAGCTGTCACTTCTTCAAGTTGAGAGTATTCTTTCGAAAGTGCACGGAATTTGTCTTGATTCCCGATTACATCTGGATCACCAAGTAGGTGTTGAACTTCTTCATAGCGTTCAACAAGTGTTTCAAGCTTTACTAGAATCGAGGCTTTCATAATGTCTTATCTTGTTGGAGGTCTAATATTATTGAGGGTTTTCTAAGCCCAAACTCTGTCTAATGACCATTAATTTTGCAGGTTCTCCTTGCTCAGCTGCACTTTGAAGTGCGCGCGTTGGAGCATGGATCAATTTGTTTGTGAGCTTATTGCTGAGCTCGAGTAAAACTTTTTCAGGGTCACCGCCAGCGGCAAGCGATTGTAAACTTTTACTTAATAATTCTTCGCGGATTTCGTTAGCCGATTTACGGTAATCTCGAATACTGTCTACCGCTTGTAAAGAGCGCATCCAACTCATGAACGCGGCACTTTCTTCACTGACGATCGCTTCAGCTTGAATCGCTTCAACTTTACGTTGTTCGATATTGCCATCAACAATCGACTGCAAATCATCAACCGAATAAAGGTAGGCATCATTTAGATCACCAACCTGCGATTCCACATCACGTGGAACGGCAATATCAACCAATAACATCGGCTGATGCTTTCTTGTTTTTAGAGCAGTCTCAACCATACCCTTACCGATAATAGGCAATGGACTTGCGGTTGAGCTAATTACGATGTCCGCTCGATGAAGATGATCAGGGATCTCATTCAAGCTGATCACTTCAGCACCAAATTCTTCTGCTAGCCCTAGAGCACGTTCTCGAGTTCGGTTCGCCACAATCATTTTTGTACAGCCATTCGCCGAAAGGTGCTTAGCCACCAGCTCAATGGTTTCACCCGCACCAACCAGTAACACGGTTGAATCTGCGATGGATTCAAAAATATGCTTGGCTAAGGTACAGGCTGCGTAAGCTACAGAAACCGCGCTTCCGCCGATTTCAGTTTCAGTTCGAACACGCTTCGCAACAGAAAATGATTTCTGGAATAGTTTTTCCATTGAAGCATCAACGGATTTGTTCTCTCGCGAGTCCGTATACGCTTGCTTCACCTGACCTAAGATCTGCGGTTCACCCAAGACTAAAGAGTCCAAACCACAAGCAACGCGCATTAAGTGTTTAATCGCCGCCTGCTCTTCATGGATATAAAGGCTTGGCTTTAGCTCTTCTGGGCTAACTTGATGGAAAACCGACAACCAATCGATGAGTTTGTTTTTAGCCACGCCTTTAACGTCGCAATACACTTCAGTTCGATTACAGGTAGAAAGTATGACACTTCCATTCACGTGTGCATTTGCGTTAAGTTGCTTGAGTGCCTCAGATAATTTATCTGGACCAAAAGCGACTTTTTCTCGCAATTCAACCGACGCTGTATTGTGATTGATACCTACGGCAAGCAAAGACATGTATCAGAAGTTCTCGATCAGGGAATGGAAACAAGGGGCGAATTTTACTTGATGCATGGCTCTATTTAAAGAGCAAGCGGGATTTGTTTTCCTGAGTTCGTGAATTCAATGCTATAGTTGAAGCGTTTTTTAGATAAATTTGAACAAGTTGTGAGCAAACATGAGCAAGCTTCTCAAAATCGCGTCTCTTATTTTTATGGCCATAACTATGGTGGGTTGCTCGTCTATCCCAGAACAACCAACCAGCGTTGAATGGCAAAGTCATCAAGATCGGCTTTTACAGATAGACAACTATCAAGCCTCAGGCAAGCTCGCTTACATTTCCCCAGAGCAACGTCAAAGCCTAAATTTCATTTGGAAACATTCACCAAATCAAAGTCAATTAAGGCTCACTACTTTTCTCGGTCAAACTGCACTGAACCTAACCATAGATCCATCGGGTGCAAAAGTCGTGACCTATGGCGATCAAGTATTTACTCATGCGAGCGCTTCAGTCTTGGTTGAGCAGCTGACAGGTTTACAGATCCCTATTGATCACCTGCCACAATGGTTCCTTGGCATTCCAGACCAAGCCGATAGCTACCAATTGAACACGACCAACACGCTTGAATCTCTCACCAAACAAGTCAGCAACCAATTATGGACACTGAGTTTTGCTAACTATCGCAATACAGAGATGCCGAATAAGCAACTATCGGGTGAAGACAACACTAAGGTAGAGATAATCCCACTCCCTACTCGATTGTCATTCAAGCAAGACAATAACAAAATCAACATTGTAGTTTCGAAGTGGACACTGAAAAGATGATAACAACGCCAACCCATTGGCCTTCTCCGGCTAAACTGAATTTATTTCTCTATATCACTGGTCGACGTGACAATGGCTATCACGAACTTCAAACTTTATTTCAGTTTGTCGATTTTGGTGATGAACTGACAGTTACCGCAAACTCAGAAACTAGCTCGATAACAATCACACCAGAAATCCCTGGGGTAGCACTTGAAGACAACCTGATCTGGAAAGCCGCTACTGCGCTACAGCAATATACCTCAACCTGTTTCGGTGCCGATATTGAACTCAAGAAAGTGCTGCCTATGGGTGGCGGTATTGGCGGAGGCTCTTCAAATGCAGCAACCGTGTTGGTCGCTCTGAATTATTTATGGCAACTCAACCTGTCAGACGATCAACTCGCCGAGATCGGTTTGAAGCTTGGTGCTGACGTTCCTGTCTTCGTTCGAGGCCACGCCGCCTTTGCTGAAGGGGTTGGAGAACAATTGTCACCAGCTAATCCGGATGAAAAATGGTATCTAGTCGCCAAACCTCAAGTGAGCATAGCAACTGCAGACATATTCAAACATTCAGAATTAACTCGAAATACGCCAAAGCGAGCGCTAGCAACGCTTCTAGAGCAAGAATACGTAAACGATTGCGAAAAAATTGTGCGAATGCTGTACCCAGAGGTTGATAAGCAACTTTCATGGCTGCTACAATACGCGCCGTCGAGATTGACTGGTACAGGTTCGTGCGTTTTTGCTGAATTTAACAGCAAAAAAGAAGCCGAATTGGTGCGAGAACAACTGCCTGACACAGTTTCCGCTTTCGTAGCGAAAGGAAGAAACATTTCTCCTTTAAAAGAAACTCTGGCTGAATACCAATCAGCCCACCCACAATCTATTTAAAACTGGACGCAACCCGAGGTTTCCACCGTGCCTGATATGAAGCTATTTGCTGGTAACGCAACACCTGAACTAGCCCAACGTATTGCTGATCGTCTATACATCTCTCTTGGCGATGCTACTGTAGACCGTTTTTCTGATGGCGAAGTCGCTGTTCAAATCAATGAAAACGTTCGTGGTAGCGATGTATTCCTGATTCAATCAACTTGTGCACCAACCAATGACAACCTTATGGAATTGGTGGTAATGATTGACGCAATGCGCCGTGCTTCTGCTGGCCGTATTACTGCTGTAATCCCTTACTTCGGTTATGCCCGTCAAGATCGTCGTGTACGTTCTGCTCGTGTGCCAATTACTGCAAAAGTTGTTGCAGACTTCCTTTCTAACGTTGGCGTTGACCGCGTTCTTACTATCGACCTACACGCAGAGCAAATCCAAGGCTTCTTCGATGTACCTGTTGATAACATCTTCGGCACTCCAGTTCTTCTAGAAGACATGGCTAACCGTGGCCTAGAAAACCCAGTAGTGGTTTCTCCAGACCTTGGTGGTGTTGTACGTGCTCGTGCAACGGCTAAAGCGCTAGGTGATGTTGACATCGCTATCGTTGATAAGCGTCGTCCACGTGCTAACGTTTCTGAAGTAATGAACCTAATCGGTGATGTTGAAGGTCGTGACTGTGTTATCGTTGATGACATGATCGATACGGGTGGCACACTATGTAAAGCAGCTGAAGCGCTTAAAGAGCGCGGTGCTAAGCGTGTATTCGCTTACGCAACTCACGCTGTTTTCTCTGGTACTGCTGCGAACAACATCAAGAACTCTGTTCTAGACCAAGTTATCGTAACGGATTCTATCTCTCTATCTCCAGAGATGGCTGCGACGGGTAAAGTGACAACACTTAGCCTTTCTCGCATGCTTGCTGAAGCGATTCGTCGTATCAGCAACGAAGAATCAATCTCAGCGATGTTCAACTAATCAAAGCCCAATAGCTTTTTTTACAAAAGCTTGGTTTTAGAAACACGCGAGAGAAAGATATTAAGCACTTCAGTCAATGAAGTGCTTTTTTTATGTCTGAGTAATATTGCACTGCTAGTTATCACAAACAGGAATAATCGCGCAGCTATCAGCTAGCTCGCACCTTTTTCATAAACTGTGATATCATACGGCGCTTTTTGAAATCCCAAGAGAGATCCATACCTTGAGCCAACAAATAAAACTTCTCGTTGGACTGGCTAATCCAGGTCCAGAATACGCCAAAACTCGCCACAACGCGGGCGCTTGGGTAGTTGAAGAATTAGCGCGTGTACATAACGTGACACTAAAGAACGAACCAAAGTTCTTTGGCCTAACGGGTCGTATCATGGTTCACGGTGAAGATCTTCGTTTGCTGATCCCAACGACTTTTATGAACTTGTCAGGCAAAGCAGTTGCAGCCTTAGCAAAGTTCTACCAAATTAAACCAGAAGAGATCATGGTCGCTCACGATGAGTTAGATCTGCCTCCTGGTATTGGAAAGTTTAAAAAAGGTGGTGGTCATGGCGGACATAATGGTCTGAAAGACATCATCAGCAAGCAGGGTAACAATAAAGAATTCTATCGTCTTAGATTAGGCATCGGCCATCCAGGACACAAAGATAAAGTTGCAGGTTATGTATTAGGCAAAGCTCCTCAAAAAGAGCAAGAGTGTATCGAGGCCGTCGTTGACGAATCGGTTCGCAGCCTAGACATCTTATTAAAAGATGGCCTACCAAAAGCACAAAATCGCTTACATACGTTCAAAGCAGAATAAGGTTTATATCATGGGTTTTAAATGTGGCATCGTTGGTCTACCAAACGTTGGTAAGTCAACTCTGTTTAACGCACTGACTAAAGCAGGCATCGAAGCAGCAAACTTTCCATTTTGTACGATCGAACCAAACACAGGTATCGTTCCGGTTCCAGATCTACGCTTAGATGCATTAGCAAAAATTGTTAATCCACAGAAGATCCTTCCAACGACAATGGAATTCGTAGATATCGCGGGCCTAGTTGCTGGCGCATCTAAAGGTGAAGGTCTTGGTAACAAATTCCTAGCTAACATCCGTGAAACTGACGCTATCGGTCACGTTGTACGCTGCTTTGAAAATGAAAACATTGTTCACGTTGCTGGCAAAGTATCTCCAATTGAAGATATCGAAGTGATCAACCTAGAACTTGCACTGGCTGACTTAGACAGCTGTGAGCGTGCAATTCAACGTAACGCGAAGAAAGCGAAAGGCGGCGACAAAGACGCTAAATTCGAAATCACTGTACTAGAAAAGCTACTTCCAGTTCTAACTGAAGGTGGTATGGCACGTACTGTTGAACTTGGCAAAGAAGAAGCGGCAGCAATCGGCTACCTAAACTTCCTAACGCTTAAGCCAACAATGTACATCGCAAACGTTGCAGAAGATGGTTTTGAAAATAACCCATACCTAGACGCTGTTCGTGAATACGCAGAAAACGAAAACAACGTTGTTGTTGCTGTTTGTGCAGCAATCGAATCAGAGCTTTCTGAGCTTGATGACGAAGATCGCGAAGAGTTCCTTGCGGATATGGGTATCGAAGAACCAGGTCTTAACCGAGTGATCCGCTCTGGTTACGAACTACTGACTCTTCAGACTTACTTCACAGCTGGTGTTAAAGAAGTTCGTGCTTGGACAATCCCTGTAGGTGCAACTGCGCCACAAGCAGCGGGTAAGATCCACACAGACTTCGAGAAAGGTTTCATCCGTGCTGAAGTTGTTGGATTCGATCACTTCATCGAATTTAACGGTGAGAGCGGTGCGAAAGACGCAGGTAAATGGCGCCTTGAAGGTAAAGAATACATCGTTAAAGATGGTGACGTTGTTCACTTCCGCTTCAATGTATAATTCTGATTAAACATCTAGAAAAAAGGCCAGTGAATTCACTGGCCTTTTTGTTTTTCCCCTTTCTAAATTGTCCCTCACCAGAAACTTAACTTCCTATATATATCGCCTTTTAGACCTGTTTTTTGTCGACAAATACGCCTCTTTGCCTAAAAAGAAACCGAACAGATGTTTATTCGCGATTTATTCAAAAAAAAAGTTGACGGGTTTCACTCAACTCCGCATAATGCGCCCCGTTCACAGCGAAGCGGCAACGTTTCGAAATGAGCAACAATATGGAAATGGCTACTTAGCTCAGTTGGTTAGAGCACATCACTCATAATGATGGGGTCGCAGGTTCAAATCCCGCAGTAGCCACCATTTCCTAAGCACTCTATTTGATATTAAAGTTTGTCTTTAGTAACAAAGAGTTTTTAGGAAATAACGCGGTCGTGGCGGAATTGGTAGACGCACCAGATTTAGGTTCTGGCGCCGAGAGGTGTGAGAGTTCAAGTCTCTCCGACCGCACCATTATTTAGAATGTGTTTAAGATATCATTGTTGGGCTATCGCCAAGCGGTAAGGCACCGGCTTTTGATGCCGGCATTCCCTGGTTCGAATCCAGGTAGCCCAGCCACTATTTAAAGTGTAATTATCTTTAAAAAGATAATGGCATTGAAAGCAAGATTATATTATATTGTCTCGCTCTCAGATGGCTACTTAGCTCAGTTGGTTAGAGCACATCACTCATAATGATGGGGTCGCAGGTTCAAATCCCGCAGTAGCCACCATTCTTTCTTCGAGAAAGAAAAGACAACGTTATATTGAATCAC
>NZ_JBFRPK010000022.1:0-3030 GCF_041471965.1 Vibrio sp. 10N.261.51.A3 | reverse complement strand
GCGCACGGTTTTAGTATCAATTCGTTGTAAACAACAACTCAATACAAGGATTTCTGTTCTTATAAGAAAGAAGCCCTAAATAGTGGCGCGTCCTGGAGGATTCGAACCTCCGACCGCCTGGTTCGTAGCCAGGTACTCTATCCAGCTGAGCTAAGGACGCACGGTTTTTGATATTAATTTTCGACGAACGATTTATCAATATCAGGATTCACATTCTTATAAGAACTAAACCCTAAATAGTGGCGCGCTCTGGAGGATTCGAACCTCCGACCGCCTGGTTCGTAGCCAGGTACTCTATCCAGCTGAGCTAAGAGCGCACGGTTTTAGTATCAACTTAGTCAATACAAGGACTTTCATTCTTAAAAGAAATAAACCCTTAAATAGTGGCGCGTCCTGGAGGATTCGAACCTCCGACCGCCTGGTTCGTAGCCAGGTACTCTATCCAGCTGAGCTAAGGACGCACGGTGTTCATTCATTAAGAATGAAGTTGTGAAATATATCACATTCTTCTTGCTACGAAGAAAAAAAAAGGCCATCGGCCTGTAATGAATGGCGGTGAGGGAGGGATTCGAACCCTCGATGCAGCTACAAACCACATACTCCCTTAGCAGGGGAGCGCCTTCGGCCACTCGGCCACCTCACCTAATTCATTATTCTCAAATCACTTACAAGTAAGAGAAGAGAGAATGGCGCGTCCTGGAGGATTCGAACCTCCGACCGCCTGGTTCGTAGCCAGGTACTCTATCCAGCTGAGCTAAGGACGCACATTTACATTGTCTAAATTGCTAATTTTAGACTCGCAAGAAATGGCGGTGAGGGAGGGATTCGAACCCTCGATGCAGCTACAAACCACATACTCCCTTAGCAGGGGAGCGCCTTCGGCCTCTCGGCCACCTCACCGTCTTGCGGAGGCACATATTACGTTTTACCGAAAATATGTCAAACACTTTATTGAAAAAAATTGGACAAAAACACTCAACCGTTTGCTATTTAATCAAAGCGCTTGCAAATTGAACTTATAAGATTCAAATCGCGCTTTTTCCCTTAAAAATTAAGGTGAAAGATTGGCAATAATAAACAGCCGAAAACAATTATCTAATTTCTCCAGCAGCAAGTGCTACCGCTGATGGCACAATACTACGGGATGCGTATTTTCGCCATAGGGGAAGCGAATAAATCTTGAGTTTTGCCAAACAAAATACAGAGCAACAGTTCTGTTCAACCTTGTCTGTATCTCGCAGCATCACAAAGCATTCACTTCACCACTTTGAGACCGATCCGTTATCCAACCCATCTATGTCCCAATCAGTGTTTCGGTTCCCCAAGATCAAAAAAGGCTAGCAACAATGCTAGCCTCTTCTCTACGCAAAAGTATTAGTAGTTGCCAGATGCAACGTTACCATTACCTTTTTCAGCTTGAATGCGCATGTAGATCTCTTCACGGTGAACAGATACTTCTTTAGGTGCGTTAACACCGATACGTACTTGGTTACCTTTAACGCCTAGTACAGTAACTGTTACTTCATCACCAATCATCAGTGTTTCGCCAACGCGGCGAGTCAAAATTAGCATTCTTTGCTCCTTGAGTAATCTCTAAATTTATCTAGCTACGAGAGCATTATCCAACAAAAGTTATATTTTCGTAAACTATCGATTGAGTTTATTTAACCAAAATGCACTTCTTTTTTAGGATAACCCTGTGTTTCACGCGCTACGATGTATGCATTGTGTAATATGTTAGCAGCCATATCGACTTGCGTTGGTGATATCACCAAAGTTAAAGACTGCTGCTGCAATAAGTGATGCTGTACATCAATTTCGCCTTCAGACAACAATCCATGTGAACTGACCACAATTTCTTGTGTTCGGCTTCCTACCACAGTTAACAAACTAACCTGTTCACTATTACGGATTTTCTCAGCAAAAACTAGTTTTAATTTGGCACTTATGTCTTGTTTAATAATGAGTGCTGCCCGTTCTGTTTCCTCGATCACACTACAGACTTCGATCCCCAACAGTTGGCAATGTGAAATGAAAGACGGTAAATCTTCATTCAAACACTCGATACGCACCATATCTCTTTGGATGGCGATGCCAGCAATATCATTCAAACACTGATTACCCGCGATCAATGTGCCCTCGCCTTGTTCAAAGCTTGAAAGCACTCGCAATGGCACGTTGTGCTGCCATGCATACTGAACACAAGGAAGGTGCAATACCTTAGCGCCTCGGCGAGCCATCTCTTCCATAGAAGGAAAGTCTAAAGTATCTAATTTCTGAGATTGTTTTACGACTCTAGGGTCACAAGAGTAAACACCATCTACATCAGTATAGATCTGGCATTCTTTCGCCTGCAAGGCACCTGCAAGCGCGACCGCTGTAGTATCTGAACCACCGCGGCCTAATGTCGTGATATCACCTTTCGCATTGAATCCTTGAAAGCCTGCAACAATAACAATCTGGTTGTCATCTAGCAGAGCTTGAATCGGAGCAGTATCAATACGCTCAATCGCTGCATTATTATGATTAGAATCCGTGTGTATCTTGGCTTGATAGCCAGTCATCGATGTCGCTTCATAACCTAACTTGTGTAACGTCATTGCTAACAAGGCCATGGAAACTTGCTCGCCAGCCGTTAACAACACATCCAGTTCTCTAGCGTTTGGTACGCTATCAACTTGCGTGGCTAAATTAACTAACCGATTTGTTTCACCAGACATAGCCGAAACGACAACCACGATCTGGTTCCCTTCATTTTTCGCTTCAATGATTTTTTCTGCTACATGATGGATTCGTTCAATTGAACCCACCGACGTTCCACCAAATTTCTGCACGATAAGAGGCATTTTCACCCGTCCTCACCTTCCCAAGACCAATGTCTATATATGACAAAAAAACACATACTCCGCGTCAGGGCGAAGCAATAAAAAATTAACCAAGGAGTCTAACGCCACCATTAGACTTCTTGGTTAATCTCAATCAAACCTTGTTTAAACACACTTCCAATAGGCAAATCGAGTAGGAGGAGGC